>JAIFLJ010000220.1 GCA_020049135.1 bacterium
AAAACGATTGCATGAGCCTGATTCCATACCTCCCACACTGCCAGACAAAGAGCGCGCTATTTCCCAACTCTGGTTTGCTCTACCTCACCCACTTTTAATCACACCCCTATCAACACAAAATATGAGTTCAACTTGTAGGCACGCATTGGTCACAGCGTCTGGATGCGGTGCCTTGGGATTGAGCATGGCTTTTGGGACTGCAAAAACAGGAGCAGTTTTTCCCTGAGATCGCAGCGGAGGTTCCAGAGATTTCCAGCATCGGACGCGCTGACGAGGATTCGCAGTTCCAGCGTTTTTTCCGTGGCGTTGACGACTTGTAAATTGCATGTGCGCCCGTCCCACAGAGGGTGGTTTTGCGCCAGCCGCAAAGCCTCGCAACGAATTTCTTCGATTGGAGTGGCGAAGTCCACATGCAGCGAGATGCCGCCCAATATTTCTGATGAGTGGCGCGTCCAGTTTTCAAAAGGTTTTTCTATGAATTGGCTTATCGGGAGAATGAGCCTGCGCTGATCCCAGATGGCTACTACGACATAGGTGAGGGTGATCTCCTCGACTTTTCCCCACTCTTTTTCGACCACTATCTGGTCGCCGAGCCTTATCGGTTGCGTGATTGCTATCTGGAGTCCGGCCAACAGATTTCCGAGGGCACGCTGCGCGGAGAAACCGATGATGATGCCCGCCACACCAGCGGATGCCAGCAGGCTGGCACCGAGCTGCCGCACATTGTCAAAGAGCATGAGAACGGACGAGACGGAGAAAAGCGTTATTAGGAAATAACCTATTTTTTGCAACACATGGAGCTGGGTGTGTATTTTGCGTCCAGCCACAGTTCCCGTGTCCAGCCCCTGGTGCTTGAGTAAAACCACTTCGTCCAACCCCATTACAATTTGGATGAGCGTCCATGTGAGTAGCCCGATAGTGAGCAGTGCCGTGGTTTTTTGGGCTGCCACGACCCATTCTGGTGGAAGCGGGATGGTTTGTATGGCAGCGATCAAAAGCAATACGGGGATGACACCGCGCAAGACTTTGGCGGCGAACAGCCCTGCCACCCTATTCCAACCCTCTTCCTGAAGCTGGCTCCAGTTTTTTATGTATTCGCGCAGAAAGTGGCTGGCTCTCAGGAAAAACCAGCCCGTGGAAATGAGCAGCAGCCCCTCTGCTATGCTTGCTGAGTGAGCCAATAAAACGGTAGGTGTAGAGCCAGAATTTTTTATCAGAAGCGGTGAAAAAGCGGCATAGCACCCGAGTATCCCCACGGAAAGCTGAATTGGCTGACTGACGGCTTCCAACCCCTTGTGCCACCCGACATGACCGCTGCAGGTTTTGCTGTTTGTGAACTGCCCGGCCCAGCGTCTTAGCACGAAAATTGAAGTGCCAGTTAAAAGTAAAATGGTGGCGAGTGCCCATCTGCCCCCAGAATGTGTCGCGGGCGCGGCTGAAAAGCAGGCGGCAACAGTTTTGTAAAACCACTCCCAGTACGATGCGGTTACTAGGCCGAACTCAATGAGAATTTTTTGTGTCATAGCAGTTTTGTTTTTGTTCTATCGCCCATTGGAATTAGTCAGGATAGATAAGGGTTTTTTTCCCGCTCGCGACCTATGGAAGTGGATTGGCCGTGGCCTGGATAGACTGCTACTTCATTTGGCAGCGTTAGAAGTTTATTTTGTATTCCCGAAAGGAGTTGCCCCTGCGAGCCGCCGGGCAAATCCCACCGCCCTACACCACCCCTGAAAAGGACATCGCCACCAAAAACCACCCCGTTTTCTGGTGAGTAGAAGCAGATGCTTCCTAGAGAATGGCCAGGGATGTGGAAGAGCGTCCAAGAAATATCTTCTGTGACCAAGGGTTGACCTTCTTCGAGGTAGGCATCGGCCTTGACTGGTGGCAGGTTAAGGAAAAGGCCGAGCATCCGCCAGAGTGACGGCGTGAGGAGCATGTTTTCATCCGCCTTGTGGTAGAGGATTCGACAGCCTGCGTCCTTGAATTTGCCCGCATCCATTATGTGGTCGTAGTGGCCGTGCGTGAGGGCGAGAGTGTTTATTTCCCACCCGCGCTTTTTCGCTTCATCGTAAACGCCTTCTGGGGCGTCAATGAGCATCCGCGCTTCGGGCAGGTAGTAGGCGTTGGTTTCGAGATCACCGCCAGTGTAAATTTCAATCTTCATGCGGACAGCATAAAGGTGCTTTACGAAAGGGGCAAAAATATTCTGTCCAAAGGCCGTTTTTTTCTTTTATATTTGGCCACTAATTAAATTACCAATGAAAATAAAACGAGCACTTATTTCCGTATCAGATAAAGCAGGTTTGCTGGATTTCGCCCGTAATCTGGCTTTGCTCGGTGTTGAAATAATTTCTACGGGCGGGACTGCCAAGCTATTGAAAAGCGAGGGTCTCGCCACTGTTGAGATTTCGGATTACACAGGTTTTCCTGAAATGATGGATGGGCGTGTTAAAACGCTGCACCCTAAGGTTCACGGTGGCCTTCTTTATATCAGGGGCAATGCCGCGCACGAATCGCAGGCTGCTGCGCACGGCATACTGCCCATAGACCTTGTCGTGGTGAATCTTTACCCGTTTGAAGAGACCATAGCCAAGCCAGATGTTTCCTTGGAGACTTGCATTGAGAACATTGATATCGGCGGCCCATCCATGCTTCGCAGCGCGGCGAAGAACCATGAGGCGGTCACGGTAGTCTGTGACCCTGCCGACTACCAAGCCGTGTGGGAGCAGGTCGTGGCTTCTGGCGAAACGACGCTGGAGTTGCGCCAGAAACTTGCGGCCAAGGTTTTCCGGCACACGGGGCGCTACGATTCACTAATCGCTCAATTTTTGGCCAGACGCCAAGAGGCCGAGGTCGGAGTGAAGACGGAGTTTCCTGATGCTTGGGCACTCCCGCTGCGCAAGGTGCAGGGTTTGCGGTACGGCGAGAATCCGCACCAACAGGCCGCGCTTTACGGAGATTTCAAACGCTTTTTCAAGTGCATCCATGGCAAGGAGCTTTCTTACAATAACATTTTAGACCTCGGCGCGGCCTCGCAGATCATCATGGATTTCAGTGCCCCAACGGTCGCCATATTGAAGCACACGAACCCGTGCGGGGTCGGCTCCGCAGCCACTCTCAGCGAGGCTTGGGACATGGCCTACGCTACGGACAAACAGGCACCGTTCGGCGGAATAATCGCCGTCAACAGGCCGCTGGATTTACCGGTGGCCGAGCGCATTGCTGATATTTTTAGCGAGGTGATTGTGGCCCCTTCGTTCGATGCAGACGCGCTGGCTATATTGCAGAAAAAGAAAAATCTGCGCCTACTAGAATTCATCCCGCCTGCAACGGGGGCGCGGGAATGGGATATGAGGACAGTTTTGGGCGGTGTGCTCGTCCAAGAGCGCGATTCGCGTCCTTTAAACACAGACGGGTGGAAAGTGGTTTCGCGCAGGCAACCTTCCGCAGAGGAACTCCGCGCCATGGAGTTTGGCTGGCGCGTGGTCAAACATGTGAAATCCAATGCTATCGTCTATGCTGCGGCAGACCGCACGCTCGGTATCGGGGCGGGGCAGATGTCGCGCATAGACTCCTCTAAAATAGCCGTATGGAAAGCTGGAGAAGCTGGTCTGAGTCTGAAAGGGAGCATTGTGGCATCGGACGCATTTTTCCCGTTTCCTGACGGGCTTGTGGCAGCCGCTGAAGCCGGTGCCACGGCGGCGATACAGCCTGGCGGCAGCATGAGGGACGCGGAGGTGATCGAGGCGTGCGACAGCCGTGGCATGGCCATGATTTTTACAGGGGTTCGACATTTCAGGCACTAGTGGCCTATAACACAAAAATTTTCGTATGAGTGACGATCAAAACAGCTTGGCATCGAGGCGCAAGGAGAGAGGATATGTTGCGATACCTGACCGACGCGCAACGAAGAGGACGGGCTGTTTTCATCGTCATCCTCCGCACGACTGCTCATGCGAACATTTTTGTGTTATAGGCCACTAGTGCCAACAACAGGAAAAACATGGAAATAAGCACGGATCAAATAACCAAAGAAAACGAGCAGTCTTACCGACAGCTTTTGGATAATATTCACGAGGGCGTTTATTTCGTGGACTTGAACAAGCGCATCACATATTGGAATAAAGGAGCCGAGAGGATCACGGGGTTTTCCAAGGAAAATGTCATGGGCACATGTTGCTCTGACAATATCCTCATGCATGTCACACAGAGCGGCGTTTGCCTTTGCCAGACAATGTGTCCACTGGCCGCTACCATGAAGGACGGTAAATCGAGGGAGGCTCATGTTTTCTTGCATCATGCCGATGGGCATCGTGTCCCTGTGACCATCAGTGCTACGCCTTTACGGGACGACAAAAAGAATGTGTCGGGTGCTGTTGAAATGTTTTCTGAAATGTACTTGCCGAGCACATGGTTGACAGGTCTTTCCGAGACGCAACAGGAGCAATGCTTGGATGCGCTCACATCGCTTGGTAATACTCATTATACGGAAGATTTCATGACGCGTGCCTTTACCGACATGGAGATGAATGGCATCCCATTCGGGGTAATGCTCTGCGGCGTTGATAGATTTGATTTGTTTGAGGCCAAGCACGGACGGGAAACAGCCGAGCGTCTCCTGAAACTGATAGCCCGCACGCTCAAAGTTAATGTGCTGAGCAGCGATTTCGTGGGACGAACTGGAGAGAGCGAGTTTTTCTTGGGCATCGTCAATGTGGACGCAGACCGCATGATGGAGCTGGCCAGAAAAATTCAGGTTTTGACTGGTCTTTCCCGTTTGCACAAAGAAGGCAACGATGATTTTCTGATGGTCACCACTACGGTGTCCGTGGCAATGCCAGAACGCGATGACACGGTTCATGACCTGCTATCACGCGCCCGTAAAATGCTTGCACAGGGGCAAGCCATTGGTGGGCGCTGCGTTTATCCCGACAGGTAACACTTTTCCCGCTATGCCGTTACTCATGCAGGAAATTCGCCCGTCGGAGCGTCCGCGCGAGCGGTTCTTGAGTTGTGGTGCGGGTGGCCTACGCGAAGCCGAGTTGTTGGCCATCCTTTTGAGGACGGGCTACAAGGGGTGCTCGGCGGTTTCTCTGGCCGAGGAACTGCTCAAAAAGTTTGGTGGGCTTGATGGACTTTCGCGGATGGATGTCGGCGAGATTGCACGCATGAAAGGCGTGGGGCTGGCGAAGGCCATACAGGTCAAGTCGGCGTTTGAGCTGGGTTCCAGATTGAGTAGGCAGCGTGTCGAATCGGAGAAAATGGATGAGCCCGCCCGCATCTATGCACTTGTCGGTGATGAAATGGCGATGCTCCCTTACGAAAGTGCGCGTGTTATACTCTTGAACACGAGGCTTCATTTGATTTCTGTAGAGGAGATAAGTCGCGGCGTATTGAACCAGACAGTTGTTCATCCGAGAGAGGTTTTTGCACATGCCCTCGCGCGCCGCGCCTACGGTGTTCTCCTCGTCCACAACCACCCGTCTGGCGATCCTGCACCGTCTGAGGCCGACCTGCGTTTGACAAAAGCGATACAAGAGGCTGCCCGCCTGATGGAGACTCCCCTAGTTGATCACATCATTATCGGGCGGAAATCCGCTGCCCACCCGCAGGGGTGGTTCAGCTTTAAATCGGCAGGCTATTTATGATACACCCATCAGCACAGATACACCCAGAAGCTAAGCTGGGGGCAGGAACAACCATCGGCCCTGGAGCTATAGTTGACGAGCATGTAGTCATCGGCGCAAACTGCGAAATTCAGGCTCATGCAGTGCTCACAGGGCACACGACTTTGGGCGACAACAACAGGGTTGGGTATGGGGCAATCGTAGGCGGCGAACCGCAGGATTTGGCTTTTGACAGAGAGACGATCAGCCATGTCGTTATCGGTAACAACAACACAATCCGCGAATACGCCACAATCCACAGGGGGACGAAACCCGGCACGGCCACGGTCGTGGGCAACAACTGTTTTTTAATGGCGGGGGCGCACTTGGCTCACAACTGCAAGCTTGGCGACCATGTCATACTCGCAAACAATGTCCTCTGCGCAGGCTATGTGGAGATAGGCGGGCGTGCATTTATCGGCGGCGGTGCTGTTATACACCAGTTCTGTCGCATTGGCAGATGCGCTTTGATGCAGGGCAATGCAGGGGTGAGCAAGGATTTGCCGCCTTTCATGGTGGCGGCTGGTGCCAATCACCTTGCGGGGATGAACGCCGTAGGGCTGAAAAGGAACGGCGTTCCTCCAGAAAACCGCATGGCATTGAAACGGCTCTACCACCACCTTTTCCGCTCCGGTAAAAATATTTCTGAGGCGCTCCGTTCCTTGCAAGAGTTCCCTGAATTGCCGGAAATACAAGAGGTGGTCGCGTTCGTGCAATCCTCGAAGCGGGGCGTTCTTACGCCGCGAACAAAAGCCCGAGCCGAAACAGACGAATCTGTTTAGGCTGTTAGGTCAGACGCGAGGCGGAGTGAAATCGAATTTCGAAAGTAGGACGCAAGGCGTGAGGAAAAAGATTTAACCACATAGAGCACAGAGGACACAGAGGAAGATTTTTAACTACGAAACACACGAAGTGCGCGAAAAAGGGTGTGATTAAAAGTGGGTGAGGTTGATCAAAACAGAGCCTAGATATACCGTGCTTTTCATCAAGCAGTGTGGGGAGATGGAACCATG
>JAIFLJ010000165.1 GCA_020049135.1 bacterium
CCCGGACATGCTCCTTCGTCGCGCCTAGGCAAACACCCCTCCCCACGACTGCTCATGCGAACCTTTTTGTGTTATAGGCCACCAGGATGGATAACGCCACGCATGTGGCGAGTGGCAGGCATTTACCTGCTGCTTGCGCCATGCCTTCTGGGGCTGCTGATTTTCAGCTATCTGCCGCGCTTCGACATGTTTTGGCACGCGTTTTTTCAGTGGGAGCCAGGCGTGACCGAGGTTTTTGTGGGGTTCAAAAACTTTGCGGACGCGCTGATGGACAAGCGTTTCATGAGATCATTTTTCGTGGTGTTTCTGCTGCTAGCTTCAAATTTTATAAAGATGTGGCCTGCCATAATCGCCGCTCTCCTTTTGCACCGCATCCGACGAGCTAAGGTTGCATTTTTTTTAGAGGCCGCGTTCGTTGTGCCAATGGTTATCCCTGGGCTCGTCTGGCTCCTGATATGGAAAGGTGCGCTGGATCCTAGTTTAGGGGCAGTCAACGCGTTTTTAAACACAACAGGGCTGATGGAGTTGCTGCGGCAATGGGATGCCGTGATGCCGCAAATCTCGGCGGAACTGCATGTATTGAGTTGCGGTTGCGACATGCTGTTTGCTGGAAGCTGGAATATGTGGAGCCAAGCCGAACCAGATGTTGTGGGAAACGGTTTCTGGGGACTCCTTTTGCTGGGGGCATTGATATGGATGACATCGGTGGGGCGAGATGTTTTTCGGAAGCACAGCCTGATGGTGATGCTGGTTTCGGTCTCGGCTCTATGCGTCTGGCGCGAGAAATTTTTCTATTTGCTGCCGATGTTTTTGCTCGTGCTTGCGTGGTGTCGCAAACGGGGTTTTATGAAGTCAGAAAAAACGGTGCTGCGGAAAGCCGGGTGGGGTGTCATGGGAGCGAGTCTCCTGCTCATTTTTTTATCACAGTCTTGGCCGAAGCCCACGGGTGCTTTTTTGAACGGTTCTCCGGCGTGGTTGAGTGACGGCAACCTAGTAATTGCGGCAATTCTTTTTTGGGGATTCCCTTGGCTCCACGCGACAGGGGCGTTGATTTACTTGGCCGGGCTGCGCCGTATAAACCGCGAGGTTTACGAGGCGGCCAAGCTGGATGGTGCTGGGGAATGGGAAACAGTTTTCAAAATAGAACTCCCGATGCTGCTTTCGCAGGTGCGCCTAAACCTCGTTTTTATGACGATAGCCACACTGAACGCATATCCGTTTTTCTTGGTGCTGCTGGGGCCAGAAGGCGGGCCGGGCGGCAAGGCGACAGTCCCCGGACTGTACATTTACCAAGAGGCTTTTTTGAACGGACAATACGGCTACGCCTGCGCCTTGGGCGTGATTTTGTTTTTAGCGATATTGCTTCTAACTTTCGTATGGGAACAGTCTGTGCAACGGGCGAAGTGATTGGCAATGAGGGGAAGAGAAAAGTAAGACAGAAGATGCCGGCGTGACGCCGGCGGTCCCAGTAATCGGAAGAAGCGAGCAGGGTTCTACCCCATATCGCAGTCGCGCATTCGGGCGTAGTCTCATTACATGAATACAAAAAAGCGGTGTTGTGTATCTGGGAAAACAGGTTTGGTTTTGGGAGCGGTTATTCTGGGAACTCTGAATGGATGTGTGGCCTATGTGGACTCTCCGCGACATGAGCGAGTGGTTGTGGAGGAAGTGGTAATGGTAGGGGATGAATATGTATATTACCCCCGATATAATGTGTACTACAACAGGAGCCGGAGAAATTATATCTGTCAGGAACGGGGCTCATGGGTAACGCTATCCTCACCGCGTGGGGTCTCGCTGAATCTGCTGTTTTCGTCGCCGTCTGTGCGGATGGATTTTCATGATTCCCCGCAACGGCATCATAATGTGGTGGTGAAAAAATATCCAAGAAATTGGTCATCAGGATCGAGTCATCATGAACACAGACGGTAATCAGAAAAAATAAGGTGAACATCGTTCACAAATTGAAAGGAATATTATGTTAGGAACTATATTATTAATTGTGTTGGTATTAATGTTGCTGGGCGCGTTGCCCAGTTGGCCTCATAGCCGGAATTGGGGTTACTTTCCGAGTGGCGGGTTGGGCATGGTGCTGACCATCGTGATCATCCTGCTTTTGCTGGGCAAAATATAAAACGGACATGCCATGCGCGGGAGTTCCCCGTGCATGGCATTCGAAATCAGCAAAAAAAGAAGACTCAATTTCATGTGTTATGCATGTGAAAAACTGGAGATATTATTATGTTAAAAAGCATTGAACAACTCTGCGGAACTAAACTTGAAGCAATGGATGGCGGAATCGGCCATGTGAAGGATTTTTATTTTGATGATCAGAATTGGATGATTCGGTATGTGGTAGTGGACACGGGAGATTGGCTCTCTGGGCGACAGGTGCTCGTTTCTCCCCATGCCTTTATTTGTCTGCATGAGATGGGAGAGAACCTGACTATTAATCTAACCCGAAAGCAGATTGAGGAGAGTCCATCAATAGAAATGCATCAGCCGATATCAAGACAGTATGAGGAAGAATACAATCTCTACTACGGCTGGCCATATTACTGGATGGGTGATAGTGTGTGGGGGTCGGGTGGTTATTCTGGAGTTGGGCAGGAATCTGAAAAAACATTTCCAAACGAAAGCACCGATACCCATTGCGTGAAACAGACGCGTGGCGAAGCACATCTACGAAACACTCAGGAGATAAATGGCTACCGGATACAAGCAAGTGACGGGATGGCTGGGCATGTGAGCGATTTCATGATGGACACACTGAGCTGGGAGCTTCGTCAGATGATCATCAAAACGGGTCATTGGCCTTCGAGCAGGGAGGTGCGTATCGCGATGAGAGTGATCGAGCGAATCAGTTGCGAGGAGTCTTCGGTTTTCATTAAAATGTCATCTGAATCCGTTACGAACAGTCCAGAGCATTATCCTGTGATGGAAGAGGCGCTCGTATGATGTCGCTGAGTCTGATCGTGGTAGATATATTCGTGCCGACGAGGAGGCAGGTGAGGGAACGGGCGTTTGAATTGGCTGTGTGTGCCGGACGCGCCGCGCATGAAGTGTCAAAACAGGATTGGGATATAGCCAAGAATGAATTGGCCAGTGCGAATACGAATTCTGAGGCGGCCCGTATATCGGCGGCACGGTCATGATTTGAATAACGGAAGAGCTCATGTGATTTCTAAAATAGGCGCGTTTACCATTACCCAGTTGCAGGATCTGGGCGGCATGGTGTGGATGGTAAGGGAAATGGTTTCCGAGATTCTGGAGCGCATGGCGGTGCATCGCGCCCCATTTCGTTTGGAACATTTTTTTTACCAGTGCAACCGGGTGGGTGTGGGGTCGGTTCCGATGTCTGTTCTGTTGTCGGTATTTGTCGGACTGACCATGGCCTTGCTGACTGGTTACCAGCTTGAGCGCTTTGGTTTGGTGACGCTGGTTCCTGCGGTAGTATCCGTTTCGTTCACTCGTGAGATGGGGCCTTTGTTTACGGGCATCGTTCTAGCTTCGCGAATCGGTGCCGCCTACACCGCCGAGTTGGGGGCGATGACCGCAGGGGGTGAGGTGGATGCTATTGAGGGAATGGGTATAGGAGCGACGCGCTATTTGATTGCGCCTCGGCTTCTGGCGATATTTTTACTCACTCCCTGTCTGACGGTCATTGGCATTATTTCAGGCATTGTAGGGGCGGCGTTTATTTCCAATCTGACCCTGCAACTCAGCTTCGGCTATTTCTTTGATGAGGTCATGACGAACCTGCTTGTGAAAGATGTGATGGCGGGGATCGTGAAAAGTTTTTTCTTTGGTGCCATCATAGGAACCATCGCCTGTTACAAGGGCCTGTCGGTGCGGGGTGGTGCCGTCGGGGTGGGTAATGCAACGACATCCAGTGTGGTGAGTGCCATATGCACCGTGATTGCCTGCGATTCGTTCTGCAACATTGTCATCGTCACATTTTTTCCATGAGCACGACATCGAACATATTGGTCGAGATGCGTGGGGTGAAGCTGAAATTCTCGGACAAGGTGATCTTGGACGGGGTTGATATTTCAGTTAGAGAGCATGAAGTTCTGGTCATTTTGGGGATGAGCGGCGGCGGGAAAAGCACAATACTGAACCTGTTGATGGGATTGATTAAACCGGATGAAGGCGAGCTTATTTTCAAGGACGAGGATTTGGTCAAACTGACGAGATCGAAACTGAATACGGCTCGCTCGCACATGGGCATGGTCTATCAGACGGCGGCATTAATCAGCTCCATGACCGTGAGAGATAATATCGGCCTGCCATTGCAGGAACTTTCAGAAAAGCACGAAGAAGAGATTGATTCCATCGTGGATGCGAAGTTGGAATTGGTGGGTCTGAAGGATGTCAGGGAGAAGCTGCCGTCCGAACTCAGCGGCGGGATGCAAAAACGGGTGGGGCTGGCGCGTGCGCTGGCGTTGGAGCCAGAGTTGGTGTTGTTTGATGAGCCGTCAGCAGGACTGGACCCGATCAATAGCAGACTCATTGACGACCTCATCATTGGGTTGCGTGAGACGCAGAAAGTCACATCTATCGTGGTGACTCACCAGATGGAGAGCGCATTTTTCGTGGCGACACGCATGGCGTTTCTTCACGAAGGAAAAATTATTTTGGAGGGAGAACCCGAGGCGTTCCGGCAATCGGACAATCCCATAGTTGGCAAGTTTCTCGCCTCCTATTCG
The DNA here is from genome assembly GCA_020049135.1 of bacterium. Classification (GTDB taxonomy): domain Bacteria; phylum Verrucomicrobiota; class Verrucomicrobiia; order JADLBR01; family JAIBCM01; genus JAIFLJ01. The sequence goes on from JAIFLJ010000165.1 coordinate 4,710, forward strand.
GAACACAAAAAAGACAAGAAGTAAAACCCATGCAAATTCATAAAAACGAAATCACGACCGGCATTCTGGTGCTGGTAACATTTGCTATTTTAATTGCTGTGCTGGTGGTCATTGGAATGCCTGGGGTCATTCAGCCACTGAACACCTACCAGATATACTTTGACAATGCTAACGGGATTCGGCCTGGGGCGCCGGTGCTGCTGGCGGGTCGGGAGATTGGTAAAGTGACTGAACTCCAGTCGCCGGTGCCATTGGAAAAGCGGCCAAAAAACCATCCTGATTATGAGGTTTCCATAGAAGTGCAGGTGGATAAGAAGGCTAATATCTATCACAATGTGACCGTGCGTCTGACCATGCAGGGGCTCATGGGGCAGCAAGTGATTGATTTTGTGCATGGGGACGAACAAACGGGATTAGCTGAGGATCACTACGAGTTTGTCGGGGCGCGAGTGCCGGATATTTCGGAGGCAGTGTCAGACAACATGAAGCGACTGACGGGCCCTGGCTCGGATCTGGCACTCACCATTTCAAATGCAAAGACATTTATGGAGACCCTGAACGGCTCCCACATTACTGGCGTTATCAACAATACCGAGCAGTTGACTGACACACTCAAGCGGGAGCCTTGGCGGCTACTCTGGCCCAGCACGAAGGGCTATCCGAAAGATGAGAAGGCAACAAGCCAGAGAAGAACCTCACGGCCAAAGCCGACCAAATGAGGCTGACTCTCCAAGACATCATGTGTGTTCTCTCGGCGTAAACTGAGGTAGGAATCCCTTGCACGGGACGAAAAAACGGGGATACTCTTATCCTATGATAAATGGGGACGATGGATTGGGGGAGTTGGCTGGACGCTTGCTGGATTCTTATCATGATCATGGTGGCATAAACCACATAGATGGTGCCAACCTGCCATCAAAGCAGGCGATCGTGCTTTTGACGCAGGACTTGCTCCGCCTGCTGTTCCCCGGTTTTTTCGACCAAGATATTTTACATTCCACAGACCTTGATCCTTTTGTCAGACGCTTGCTGGAGAAAGTGGCACGCAATCTCTCGCACGAGATTTTGAAAAGCCTAGATTTCCAGCCGCGCGAGGGCGGCGGTCTGTTGGCGGACGGCGAGGCGCGGGAGATCACGCTCGGTTTTCTGGGGCGGCTACCGGAAATCCGTGCGTTGCTAGTGACGGATTTGCAGGCGGCTTACGACGGCGATCCAGCCGCATCGAGCTTTGAGGAAATCATAGTGGCTTACCCTTTCATAGAGGCGGTGGCTGTGCAGCGGCTCGCGCACTTGCTCTACTGCGAAAAGATCGCGCTCATCCCGCGCATAATGACTGAGTGGGCGCACTCGCGCACGGGGATAGACCTACATCCGGGGGCGAAAATAGGGAGTTCGTTTTTCATAGACCACGGCACGGGCGTGGTGGTCGGAGAGACATGCCGCGTGGGGGATAGGGTGAAAATTTATCAGGGCGTGACGCTCGGGGCGAAGTCTTTCAAGAAGGACGCAGCGGGGCGCATCATCAAGGGGTCTTTGCGCCATCCGACGATTGAGGATGATGTGACAATTTATGCTGGGGCGACAATCCTCGGCGGCGACACGGTCATAGGGGCGCGGAGCACGATTTCGGGCAATGTCTGGCTGACGCACTCTGTGCCACCCGATTCGCTTGTGGTTTTTGAGGGGCAGAGGGTGGAGGTGCGGAGCAAGCCTTCGGCCTGAGTCATCGTTATTCCAATTCGCTTTCAAGATGATATTGAATGGCGTAGGATTTTTTGTGTATGGCTAGGCGCAAGGAGGGAGCGATACCGTTGTGTATCGTAACCGACGCGCAACAACGCCAGACGCAAAAAAGACAAGCCAGTGAGTCTCATTTTGAAAGCAAATTGGAATTAGGCT
>JAIFLJ010000065.1 GCA_020049135.1 bacterium
TTATTCCAAAACAGACTGTTGCATCCAGTTATACAGGAGAGAAAACAAGCCAGTTTTCACCATCAAAACACCTTGGCGAAAAATCAAAGTCGCTTAAATCTGATTTTAGAGAGCCGAGTTTGTTAATGGAGATTAAGGTCCGACAGGCTCCTAGCGAAGATGCCGGCGTGACGCCAGCGGTCCCAGTTTGGGATTGATCCAACCCTTTCAGGGTTGTCAGCCTCCCCTCATTTCCTAGGGGGGGAAATGTCCAAAAACTACAGTGGGGTGCGTGGATTCAATTCGCGCTCTTGACGCCGGCACGATAGACTGAGAGCCGTTGCGATTAGTGCAACAACAAAAAACAAAACAAAAAATAACGAAAATGAAAAAGACGATATACATAACGATGTGCGCATTAGCACTGTCTGGAGCCTCGGCAATGGCTTCTGGATGGAGTGCTCCCGCTGAAACAACAACCACAACTACCCCGACAGTTACTGGTGCCTCCGCTGAACAGAAGAGTGCAGCCAATGTGCCTCAGGTTTCTGCTGGAAACCCAGCAGCAAGGCCAACGCTTATCAGCAACAAGGTTTCTGATATGGCAGCGACGCGTGCGTCTCAGAAAACAACTGGCAAAACACACGCTGGCACAGAAATGTGCAAGCAGGTGAAGGAAATCCCTAGCTGCAACGGTTTTATCTACCCCTACACGGGCGTGGATTACGGTTACACCAGCAACAAGGATACGCGTGCAAACGGTCTGTATTCAGATGTGAACAATGTCACCATCAGCGGTGGGTTCACCACATACTGGGATTTGAATGTCGGTGCCATGTTTGACTTCTCAAATTCAAATGGAACCTCGGGCAGCAATGTGGACAGCGATGCCAACACTTACAGCGGTTCGATCTTTGCCTCCCGTGCGATCAATACTTGGTCTTTGGCTGGTGTGTCGCTGACCTACAGCAACAGCGACATTGAATCCTCTATGCCCAATGCTGCAGGAGTCGTTGCTGATCAGCCTGGTGTCAATGTGGATACCTATACTTGGTCTCCGTTCGTGAGCGTTTTCAAGACTTGGGGCAACTGGACATTGTCCTACACCCCGACTTACTCGATGAGCTTTTCGACCACGGACTATAACACCGCTGGGGTTTCGGATGAGCACACGACGAGCGGCACTTTCTTGAGCACGCTGAAGGCTTCTTATGCAGTGAGCGAGAAATTGAGTTTTGCTCTGGGCATCACACCTACGGTGCTGGTGTGGCAGGAAACACCTCAATTTGACGCTCCTAAAAGCGATGACAACTGGTATTCAGTGTCTCCTAGCGTCAGCTATAAGATTACGGATGCCGTCAATGTGACCGCGGGTTACAAATATGACGCCTTCAATAACGACTACGAGAACCACAATGCAACGGTGGGTCTGAACTACTCGTTCTAAAAGGTTTAAATTATCAAGCAAAGAGGCCGAATCGCAAGATTCGGCCTTTTTTTATTCTTTTGGAGGGTCGAAGATTATATCGTATGGGGGAAACCTATGAAAGCCCGGTATCGAATGGATTGCGAAACAGGCTGCTTTGCAGAGGTTTCGTCCTTGTCTTTGGGTTGTTGGCGGGAGTGGCGTGGAGTCAAACTCTGCCGACCGATTTCGGGTCAGTAGTCGAATTTCATAGTTTCATCAACACGGGCTATCAGCACTTACCAAAGTTGAGAGGTTGGGAGACAACCCGCGATTTAATCGGGGCGACGCTGGCTATATCAACGGGCGAACATTTGGCGGATGGAACGCCAGAAGAGTTGGGACAGTTTCTCAGCAGGTTGCGTCCACCTGCGCCTGATCGGGTTCAGGTGATCTATTTGGCTTCACAGCAAAACGCTGATGGGTCATGGGTGTTCACCAATCGGGAAGAAGCTTCTTGGGACGAGCTACTCAAACGGGCTCATTCTTGCGGGAAAGAGGATGGTTTGAGGATCGTGCTGATGGACTCTTGCTACGCCCGCAAAACATCTACCACAACAAGGTGGGAGCCGTGGGCACCCCTGACGCTTTTTGCCTGTGCAGAGCGGGAAGTGACTTGGGAAATTGATTTTGACAAAAGGCAGCCGCGTGATTTTCGTCTCCGGCTTGCCTCGGGTTGGGCATGGTTGGAAGGCCGCTATCGGGGGCGTTCTTGGAATCATCGTGTGAGTTTTATGGGGGCGATCTGGATAGAGTCGTGGCTGGCAAAACCAGTGCGGTCATCGGAGCGGGGCGAATGGCTCTGCTTCCTGCAAAGGGCCATCGTTCAGGCTGAGGCGTTCAGGAAAAAACACGGGGATGAATTCGCTTCCACCCTCTCAATCAAAGAGCGGTGTGATTGAAATATTCTCTTGCCATGAGAATATTTCAATTTTCTTTTTCCTCAAAAAGTGAGGCTCTACCTCTATCAAGCATTTTTAAGGAAGGGTGGAAAAACTGGAGAAATACCCTTAAAAAATCTGCATCAAGGCTCGACAAGAAGGGTGAAAAAAATTAAAAAAGAAGCATGTCAGAAAACACAAAAAGCACAGAAGAACTGGCGGTTTATGATGCCTCCAAAATTGACAAGCTGGAGGAATTGGAAGCAAGAGACGCTTCGCCCTCGCCTGTGCAGACTAATTTATGACAATAAAAAGCTATCGTTATTTTTTTGCTGCCCTCGTTTTGGTTGTTATTGGAGTGGGAACAGGGATTTTCTTGAGTTCGCCTCGACCTCTTTCTACCCAAGAGGCGAAAGAGTTTTTGGCTGGTGCTCAAGGTGCCGTGGCAGCCTTGCGTGATGCGGGTGTCAACGGGGAACTCGCCTCTTTTTTAAAAACCCATGCCGAACCTGTGGCGTTGAAAGGGTTTGATTCGGCGGTTGCCAAGCTTCCGCCCTCCTTTGACAAGGAATCTACTTTAAGCCTCTATTTTGCCGGCACGATTACGGCGATCAATTATTTTAACAAAGACGAGATTATCGTTTGTTACCTCCATCCTTGGAGCGACACTTCGCTCTTGGTTTGCATGAAAAAAAGCAAGGGCTGGAAAGTGCATGGACTCCAATTCATAGCCAACGGGCGTTTGGCGGGAGGGAAGAGCGTGGACCCAACCCCTCGATGGACCCAACAGACGGGAAATCCCGCTTATGATGTTGCTGCGGTGTCTATGAAATCTGTTAGCCAATTCCTCGATTTGTTTCGTTCAATCAAAAACCCCGATGCGATTCAGGGATGGAATTCATTTTTGACACCTGATTTATCGGAAATGGAAAGAGATGTTTTTGTGCGTATCGCGGATTCAGCAAGGGATTCGGTCGCCTATTATTACGGTGGTGAATGGTTGCCTGTTCGAACCCGCTGCAACGAGGCTTGGCGGTTGTTGTCGGAATCTAGGTTTTCCGACCTCGAAAAATCTGGGGTCCAGTTTTCCCCGCTCTCGGCAGATGCGATTTTGCGGATAAAACCGATCTTGCCTGGCTTGCAAGTGGTGGCGACGGCCTGGAATGAAAGGAACAGGTGGGTCTTTTTTGCTCATCCGGACCACCCCAATTTTTATCTCTCATTGACCTTTTCTGGCAACACCAAGCACCCCGTTTTGCAACAAGTGCAGGTGGTGAGTTATCAGGCGGTCGTCCCGCCCGTTCGAGGCGACCTCTCTCAATCTAGGAGCAGTCAACCATGAAAAAAGCATTCCTTTCAGTTTGTTTTTTCACTTCGTTTTTTGGTTTGTTTGCGCCGTCGGGTGGGTGGGCCCGGTCCGATGAACAGTTAGGCAACAAGGCTGACAGTAAGAACGCCACGACGACTTCGGTGACCGTGGAGCAAGTCATCGAGACGGGGAAAAATGTGAAGAATGCTGGTGCTGTGATCGCCGATGATACCGTCGGGGCCGCTCTGGGTGCCACCAGCAACGCGAATGTTCCCGCCCCCGTCAGAAAAATTGCAGGCGGGCTTAACAGCGCGGGGGAGCTAATTGACAAAGGTTTGAACGCCGGGAAAGTGATCGAAGGAGCTATGAACGAGGGGCCGAAAGGAGCCGTCAAAGAAGGCATCAAAGTCGCCGCCGGAAAAGCGGGTTCAGCTATCGGCGGTTTGCTGGGGACGGCTATCTGTCTCCCGCTCGGTCCGACCTTTGCTCCCGTGGGAGAAGTTCTGGGCACTTTTGCGGGCAACAAGCTTGGCGAAAAACTCGGAGATATGGTGACCAGCGGAACCACGCCTGAGCGGGAAATTGATAAAACGATCAACGACGCGCAATACAAAAATACGGGCGGCGACCGTGGCTGGAAGCCCGGCGATGTCTACAAAGACCCAGACGGAAACATTCATGTCATGGGTGGAGAAAAAATTGATTCTAAAGGCAATGTGACCAAGATGGATCCTCGGAGTTATGTGGACAAGGATGGGCTAGTTAAAAATGCTCCTGAAAAAAGTGGCGACAATGATGCGGGCAGCCGCAACACACCTTCGCCAGACAGTAAACCTGAAATCAAAAATCCAATCGTGGGTATTGATGGTAAGTTGCACGAAGGGGGAGGCTCCACCCCTGACGGCACACCTTTGGACAGCCGTTCTTACTGGGATTCAAAAAATAAAACCGTGGTTTCGACTTCAGAAAATAATGTTTCAACAACGGCTCAATCCGAGAAGCATTACCGCAATACGCCCATAGCCCAGCAAGCCGCCCGCGATGCCGCGAAAGCCGCCGCCCAACAAGCGGCCCAGCAGGCCGCGCAACAGGCCGCCCAGCAAGCGGCGCAGAACGCTCAAAACACCAAACCCCAAGCGACGAGCAGCGGGGCGGGCTCCGTCTTGCCAGGCGGATGCTCCAATCCTGGCGGTTGCGCCCCCACACCAACTACCTCGACGGACACTCACCAAAGCCAAGACAAAAAAGAAGAAAGCAAAAGCGAGGAACAGTCCCAAAAGAGTGCTGAACCGACGAAATCCCAATCATCGAAATCGGATGAATCCAAGCAAAAGACTGCACCAGTCAAATCGACAACCCCGCCTTCTGTGGATCCTACTAAATCCACCCCCGTAGCGGGAGGCACGACTTTGCTCTACATGGATACGCCCGAGACGCCCTCTCATCCACCAGAGACATCCGTAAAACCGCTTCCCGCACACGCGCCTGTCGCGCCTGCTCCAGTTGTTCCTGCCTCGGCTACTCCAACAGATCCAGCGTCCAAGTCCACGGCTCCAGATAAGTGCAAGGATCCGAATTCTGCTGCGCACAAGGAGACCTCTTCGACCGCTGCGGCCAAAGAACCCGCTCCTGTGACGCGCAAAGAAGAGCCCGCTAAAGTTCCAGCAAACGAGGCCAAGCCCACCAAGCCGTCCTCGGCATCAGCCAAAGAGGGGGAAACCTCTTTCTCGATAGATACCGAAAAGCCTCGTTCGCCCGCTAAAAACGATGCGTTGCGAGAAGCCACGCGTTCTACTGCAAAAACGGCGGCACAAACAGCCGCGCAATCTGCAGCTCGCAGTGCGGCGCAAACGGCGACCCAACAAGCCAAGCCAGTCATTAGGCCGCCATCCTGTCCCACGCCTTGCCCGCCTCCGCCTCCACCCAAACCAACATGCACCCGACCGTGCCGATAATTTATGACAGCAACATCAAGCGATATAAAACCAACGCCAGATGACACTAAAAAAGGTTCCATGATGAAGGGGTGTTTGTGGTTTTTCCTCGTCTTGTTGTTATTGCTGGCCGCTTGCGCTGGAGGTCTATTTTACTTAATTCAATGCCGCCCTGATGTTTTGGCGACAACGCTGCTGACTTCCGAACAACCTCTGGCAGTTGCCCCAGTCGAATATACACCGAAAGAAGAATCCCAAGTGGTCGCCAAGCTGGATGGCCTTGCCGTGGACAGCGGCAAAAGTGAAAACCGTCGCACATCATCTGGAAGCACCAAGATTGAAAAGAAGTCGCCTGTCACCGTCGGAATGAGAGAGGTCAACATCCTTTTGTCTAAACAACTGTCCGGAACTCCATGGCGTGGAAATACTGAAGTCGTTTTGAACGCGGGCCGTTTACAGGTGAGAAGCAGTGTAAAAATAACCAGCGAGATGCTGGCGATGTTGCCTCCGGACACACGCCGATTTGCAGAGGCTTACGGGCTTGCGTCTGCCCAAGGGCGATACCTTAATCTCATCGGGGAAATGCAAATTGCTCAAGTGAATGGTGTTCCCCATCTTGTCACCTCGAAAGTCAATTTCAATGGGCGTTCCCTTCCCGCCACCTTGGTCAATAAAATTTTTCCTTGTCTGCCTGTTTCCGGGTTGATGCCGCAACTCCAATATGTCAAAACAGCCCGGCTGGAAGGCGGGCAAATCGTCTTGGATCGTTGAGTGTTCGAGTTTGCATATTTTGTCCATGATTGGAGCCCTTACGCCGTAGATTGGGGTGGCGGTCAGGGATTAAAATGGTATAGCCTCGCCTATCCCGTAAGCCTGCTCATCGCAGGCGTTTTATTTGTTCGCTGGAAATTAACGGGCTCTCTTTCAAGTTTGCAGTAAAAAAGGGTTGAGGAAAAGGGTGTAGAATGGCATGGATTGAGGATGAAAACGAATCTACAAGTTGG
>JAIFLJ010000081.1 GCA_020049135.1 bacterium
CCTAGGAGACACAATATGGCGGTAAGGAAATTCTAAAAAGGGTTGATGTACTCGTAAATTGTCGTGAGCCAACCTTTTCTTTGTGAACGGCTCAACGGCCCGTTGCCTGTTTGCTTGATCTGCAAATCTGCTACTTGTGAGGCATAGACGCTGTTGGCACTGTCAATATCTGTCCTGCGAACCAGTCCAGTCAAAACGAGTTCTCCTTTTTCTTTGGCGGCCTCCATAGTGCGGCGAGCCTCTATGCGCAATACTCCGCTTGGCATGGCTTCGATAACCTTGGCCTGTATGGTGGTCGTGAATTTTTCGGATTGGCCCATCTCACCACTCCCATCGAAGCTCTGCGATCCTGCCCAGTCCATTTGTGGGACATCGGTTTCGGCTCCGCCTGCGCGGTATGGGAATTTCCATCCGCCCTGTGTGTTCGGACCTTGATTGGGGTTCTGCTGCGAAGGAGGGAAGAGCACCGTGTTAATCTTGTCATTTACGGCGGTTTTTTTGCCAGTTTTGGAACTAGCTTTTTGCGATATGCTCACATCGTAGTTGACTTTTATCGTGACGAGGTCGCCGAGCATCCCTGCTACTTGGTCAGAGTAAAGTGATGGGCCAGAAAGCGAGTTGTATGCAGGCGGGCGATCTATTGGGAAGATAGACCCGATCTGGGCAGGGAGCGTTGCCGTCCATCCCACACAAAACAGGGCTACCAGAACAATCTTATAGTTATTGCACATATTCCATCCTCGATTCATCAACCACACGAGCCAAAAGGCGTTTTCTGGAGGCCGGGTTTTGCACGGGTATGATTTGCCCGCGAGTGCCGTCCTCCATAGCCACCGCGTCCACAGCGATGTTTAATCCACCTTTGTTATAAAAAACTCGCACGACCCCGCCCCGCTTCACGACGGTGCGGCGTCTGAAATCTTTAGCCCCGAGCAATTTTCCAGCCTGCAACGCTTTGCCCAAAACCATGTCGCTTGGCAGCGTGTCGCCTGCAAAAACACCGCCCCTTTGCGAAAGAACATCCACATTGACCAAAGTGAAATCGGAATGGGACAGTGGTGTGCCGGTGGCCAAGTTGCGTGCTGCCTGCCATGCTGGTTTCATCCAAGCCCAGCGGAAGCGGATTGTTTTAACGCCCAAGCTCTCGCCTTTGGCGGACAGTCGCAAGGTGGCTGAAGACCACTGGCTGCTGAGTGTGGACTGTGCGAAATCCAGTGCCATATCGCAGCCTGAAAGCGGCATCCATACGGAATCCAAATTGGAAAATTCGAGCAGGCTGGCTTGCCCTGTTTCACCTGTGAGTTTGGTTAATTCGCTTTCAAAAAACAGCCTGATCTCCTGCGCTGGCAATAGACGGGCGGGGCGTTCTACTTTGCACGATTCGCTGCCCTGCCACTGGAGTTGTGCCCCGCTGAGCTTGGATGCTAATATGGCTTCAATAGCCTTGCGATCCCATACGCGGGACTGGCCGTAAGCGGGGCTTGCACCGAGTGGGGATGCCAGCCATTCAGGCTGAACATTTCTGCCGCCGTCTGCCACATCTCCTAGGAGCAGTTCGTTGCCGACGACGGACGCTTGCGGTTTCAAAATGAGTTCGGCGGAGCCTGCTGCTTGGAGGTTTTCCACCGCCAAGGCCAGCAATATCCCGCCCGCCCACATGTGCCACAAAGCTTTCATAGTCTTTTAAATTTTATCTCCTCAAGTTGTTTGCGATGCCCATCATCTCGTCGCTGCTCTGAATGGATTTTGAATTGATTTCGTAAGCGCGTTGGGCCTGTATCATTTTCACCATTTCTTCCACGACACGGACATTGGAGCTTTCCAGATACCCTTGTGCGATGGTGCCGAGACCTTCTTGGCCAGGGTTGCCCACTGTGGATGCGCCGGAACCTTCGGTTGGCACATAAAGGTTTTCTCCGAGTGCCCTCAAACCTTCAGGGTTTGGGAATCTGGCGAGTTGGACTGTGCCCAAAGCGGTGTTGACTCCGTTCACTGTCTGAGAAACTGTGCCATCGCTTGCTATGGTGACTTCGGTTGCTTGCGGGTCAAAAGTGGGGGAGTTGGCAAGCTGGTAGCCTGAGTTGTTTACCAAAATGCCTTGGTCGTTGCGGGTGAAGGAGCCGTCGCGGGTATAGGCAAAACCGTCGGGCGATTGCGTGTAGAGTATTTGGAAGAAGCCTGAGCCTTGGACTGCTAAATCAGTTTTTCCGCCTGTCGCCTGCAGGTCGCCCTGCGAGAATGAACGCGAAGTGGATGCTGGTTTTGAACCGTAGCCGACCTGCAAACCTTTGGGTGTCAGATCGCCGGTAGAGAGGGGCGAGCCCGGTGCTTTTTCCGTTGAGTACATGACATCTTCAAAATTCAGGTGGACTCGTTTGAAGCCCGGCGTGTTCACATTGGCGAGATTGTTCGAAATCACATCAATGTTCATCTGCTGGGCGTTCATCCCGCTTGCCGCTGACCATAATCCTCTAATCATAACTTTTTCTCCTCAGCATGTTCCTGTTTTATGCCCGTCCGACAGTCTGTAACAGACGCCCAGTGGACTCGTCTTGAGCCGCGATAGCTTTTTGGTTTGCCTCGTAAGCCCGCATGGTTTGTATCATGTTGACCATCTGTATCACGGGCTGCGCGTTGCCACCTTCAAGGTGTCCCTGTAAAATTTTGTCGGAATATTTTTTCCCTTCGCGGACGCTCTCTTGGTTATGAGGGACAAAACGGCTGAAATTGCCTTCCTTCAAAGCCTCGCTGGGGTTGTCGAAATGCGCTAATGCCAGTTTTCCTATCTCATTTGCCGTCTGGCTGTCGCGTATGGTGCCTTCGCTGTCTATGACTACGCTATATGCGTCTTGCACCACTAGCGGGGAGTTGCCATCGCGCAGGAGAGATGCGCCGTCGTCGGTGAGGACATTTCCTTCCGCGTCGCGGTAAAAATTTCCGTTTCTGGTGTAGGTGATGTCGCCACTTTTTTCCCTGACACAAAAAAACGCTTCGCCTTGGATTGCGACATTCAGTGGTGAGCCAGTCCTAGTCACTGGCCCTTGGCTAAAATCAATGCGACTGACTGTGGTGACACCCAAGCTATCGCCTTTCATCTCTACCTTGGAACTTGCCTGCGAAGAGTTGTCGGCGGGCTGGAAACGCTTATCCACCACGAACGATGTCACGCTCTGGCGGCTGCCCGTCACACTTTGACGGCTCAAGTTGGTTGCTATAGCGTTCTGGTGCTCTAGGTTTGCCATCATCCCTGTCGCTGACTGGTAAAATCCAATGTTCACAAAGGCGAAATAAGCAACATCCGTGCCAAACCGTTGCACTTCAGACGAACTGCCTCTGAATGGGAGCGTGGACATTCCTGTCCGCATTTTCTCCCGTGCAACGGCGCAAGCGTGAAAAAAGTTTGGGTCAGGCAAATCTCTTTACTTCTTGTTGGGTGTTGCTAAATTTAGCATTGATATGAACAATCAGGCATCCATACATAAATACGGGAAATTCATCGAATCAGAACGCTGTTTTGAACTCAAAGAAGAGCCACCGCGCAAGTGGCGCAATATCCACTACAACCAGTGCGGCCCAGTTGAATATTATGTTGAGGCCACCAACCTAGGTGATGGCCACACGCAGGTGCGCCTAGATGACGGTTTCACGGTCAACCTCGTTGCATACGACGCGAAATACATCTATATCCGCGACGAAGAGACTGGCAAAGTGTTTTGCCCAGCAGGGTCGCCTCTGGCAACTCCCGTGGAAGATTATTCATGTAAATTTTACCCCGAAAAAACCGTCATCTCATCTTCGTTCGATGGAATACGGGCTGACTGGCGCATTTTCGTTCCCCGTTCGGACGCTTTCGAGTCGTGGACATGTTTCCTCACAAACCTTACGGATCGCCCGAGAAAATTGAGCGTCTTCGGTTACGCCCTCTTTCCATTGACGGGCAAGACTGCTGAAGGAAAGGGCTTTTTCCACCGCGAAAAACTTACAGATTTGCACCCTGACCTCATGGCGGTCGTGGCTCGCAACATAAATCCCATGCTCCCACACGGCGGTGCTGGAGCATACATGATGGCACTAAAAAATTATAAGGCAGCTAACGGCTACCGCGACCATTTTTTCCGCCAAGAATATAGTCCCTCGACACCCCGTATTCTGTGGGGTTGGAACTGCGACAACACGCCGGGCTGCGGCTACGATTCTGCGTCCATTATACAGCTCTCTTTCGAGATTCCGCCCAAGGGCAAAGATCGTGCCGATTTCGTGATTGGCCACTGCTTTAACTTGGACGAAGTCAAAGCCGTGCGTGCCCGCGTTTCAGAGGGGCGCATAGACGCGCTTTGCGCAGAGCAGGAGGAGGTGGAAAAGAAAAACGCTGAGATGTTTGAAGTCCACACCGGGGAAGAAAATAAAAACCGGGACGCTATTTTCAACATCTTTGCTAAAAAACAGATGTATTCTTATCTGATAGACAAGTCTGGTTTCCGCGACAATTTGCAGACGGATTGCGGCATAGCACTCTTCGATTACCCAACGGCACGGGCGAACCTGTTGCGTGCCCTCACCTCGCAGAAACCCTCCGGCGAGGTGCTTCATAGCTTCCGCCCTTTCAACCGACTCACTTACGCGGACAAACCAGCATGGATTCTGATGACTGTCCCGTGGCTCATTAAAGAGTCGGGCGACTTCAAGCTCCTTGATGAAGTGGTGTCGTATTTCGAGTCGGACGAAAAGGGCACTGTATTAGACCATCTGAAACGCACCATCCGCTATCTCTCTGGCGACATAGGCAAGCGTGGGCTTTGCAACCAGCACTTCGCTGATTGGAACGACGGCCTCGAACCCTCCGCAAAAACAGGCGAGCGCGAAAGCGTGATGGTCAGCCAGCAGTTCTGTCACGGCTGCACAGAAGTGGTGGAACTCGCAGCACGAATTGGCGACAAAGAGCTAGAGGCCGAATGTAAAGCAGCCTTCGCCAAGATGGCCAAAGCCATCAACGAAAATGCGTGGGACGGCAAATGGTATCAGCGCACTATCTGCGAGGACGGCTACCCGCTCGGCTCAGACCGCCACGCCGAGGCGAAAATTTTCCTAAACACGCAATCATGGGCTATCATTGCTGGGATTGCAGACAGGGAACGGGCAAAATCTTGCATGGACGCAGTGGACGAGTTCTGCACCAAGCCCGAGGGATATGTAATTTGCGATCCGCCGCTCACGAAGTTTGACGAGCGCATAGGCCGTTTCTCCACCATCATGGCATACACCAACACAAACGGCGGTTGCTACTGCCACGCCGCAGGGTTCAAGGCGTTCGCCGACTGTCTCCTTGGCCGTGCCGAAGAAGCTTGGGAAACGCTCGTGCGCGTCGCTCCAGACAACCCCCATAATCCCGTTTCCCGTTCAGGGGCGGAGCCGTTCGCTTTCGTCAATAAATACGATTTACACCCGAACAACCCTGGGGCGTCTGGCTATGCGTGGCGCACGGGCACGGCACCTTGGTTTACCATGGTCATGATCGAGTGGATATTAGGAGTCCGGCGCGGCTACGAAGGCCTAGTTATTGACCCATGCCTTTCCAAGAGGGTTCCCAAAGCAACCATGAAACGGACATTCCGTGGCGCAGTCTATAACATCGAGATAGACAACACCGCAGGCTGTTGTCTCCACGCCAAGAGCATCGTTTGCGATGGCAAGCCAGTGGAGGGAAATGTCCTTCCCATTTTCGAGGGCGGCGAGCATAGCGTCCAAGTAGTGATTTGATTACAGGCAATGCGCGGGCGTTTGAGCAAGAGCTTTTTGCTTGATATTGGTGGGCGGCTCCAATAGGCTGCGGACTGCCTTCCGAGTTGCTGATGTGCGACGATATTGAGATGCTGCTCGTTTGTGCGGGCTGGTTTTCAAGCAATGTATTCGGACGGCTGAAAATGGATGGGTGGCTGAGTGGTTTAAGGCACTCGACTCGAAATCGAACGTGGGCTTATACCCCACCGTGAGTTCAAATCTCACCCCATCCGCTCTCTTTCAAGCCGTGACCTTTTCAAAACAAAAGACTACGAATGCAATGGTGATTTTTATATTTTTTCTTTGCATACATTCTTTTTGTTGCATACACTAAGAAAGTATGCTCACAAAAAAACCTGATACTACTACTATATGGGCTTTCGATCTTGGTCTTGCCTCCATCGGCGAAGCTGTCCGCGACACCTCCACCAACGAAATAATCCACGCCGCCTCGCTCATCATGCCAGCAGAGTTAGGCAGTATCACCGAGTCTCGCGAGAGCAGGCGTGCCAAACGCACCCGCGACGCCCACAAAGCCCGCGAGCAATGGCTCGATGAAATCTGGTCTGCCGCAGGCTTGACCCCGCTCCAAAAAAGAAAACCTTTCCGCGACCCGCAAACCAAAAAGTGGGTTCCTGAAAAGTGCCAAAAAGCCGACTACCGCCTCGAACGCGAATTTGCCCCAGCCAAACAGAAGCGGGACAAGGACGGTAATCTCGTGGACATCGTTTACCCCAATGGCAAAGCCAAAGACGGCGCGCCTGCTGGCAAACCAGAGGATT
>JAIFLJ010000105.1 GCA_020049135.1 bacterium
CGGTTACTGAGCCACGGAAGGGGAAACCCGGACACGGACTAGACCGAAGCCTAAATCTTTACGACCTGTCTCTCTACTCTACTGGCTAAAAACTTTTCCCTCCGTGCTCCCTGTGCCTCTGTGAGATAAAAGTCTTTTTTGTGCCCCCTGTGATCTTTGTGGTTAATAATCTTCTTCGCGCCTTCGCGTGACTCGAATCATTAGCATCACCATTCTGGAAATACGGCATCATGCTGGGAACGCCAGCGCTCCCAGTGAAGAAGCCGGCGAGATGCTGGTGTTCCCAGTGGCTGGAGGTGATTGCAAGCCAGCATTTTGTTTTGGCACGGTTTTAGCTATCTGTTTTACAAAATTATGAACAAGCAGAGTCTATCGGCATTCAAAAAGCTCAGGGATTTCGAGTTTGAAGCGGAGCAGACAAAGTTGCAACATGCGCAGCAGGACGAGCACCGCATACAGTCGCAGTTTGACAACCACATGTTGCATATGCACAGCTCGTACACGGCACCGCTTTTTTCGGTTTCGCCCGACGCGCTCATGGCTAGGGAGAAGCATTTCAAAGAGATGAACGGGCAACTGGAACTTATAACGCGCCAGCTCGCCTTAGCTAGACAAGCGACATTGAAACAAATGGAAAAACTATTCAAAGCCAAACGGAACTGCGACATGGCAGAACGGATGATCGAGCACGAGCGCGAACGGGAGCGGACTGAGTTTGATATGAAGGAACGGAAGCAGCTAGATGAGATCGGGCAATACCGTCACTTCGCTCTCAAGGAAGTAGCGGCAGCATGAGTGCGGCAATACCAGCAATCTGTGCGGCCCTGTTTTTCATCATCGGTTTTGGCGGTGGTGCTTTCATGGCCATATCCAAGGTCAAAGATGATGTCATCCCGATGATCGCAGCGAGCCGCAAGCCCAAGAAAAAGAAAGAGATCAAGGTGGACAAGCTCTCCATGATGCAGCAGGCCAAAACTCCTGACAACCTGATCAAGGCAGCAGAAGAGTTGACCACGATGCAGAAAGACATAGACGAGAAACGCAAAAAGCTCCTTGAAATGGACGCTGATATATTGCGGCGCGAATCGCTTATCCGGGCAGAAAAAGGCCGCCTCGACATAGAGCGGCAAAAGCTCGTGGAAATCCAAAACACGATAGAGAAGCGGCTCATCAAAATGAGCGAGGCCGAGGCCGCGGCTTACGAGGAGCAATCGGGGTATTACGCCTCCATGAAAATTGACCAAACGATCAATCTTTTCCGGGGGATGAAAGAAGAGGAAGTGATCAAAATACTGAAGTTTTTCAAACCAAAACAGACCTCGAAACTTCTGGAAACATGGAGTCGCGCTTACCCTGAAGACCGCGAAAAACTGCACGGCCTGATGGTCGGTATGAGGACGCTCGTAACCGAAAATTTTGCGCCCGGTGGCGCGGCTGCACAATGAGTCCTTCATTGCCTACACTGGCGGCAGAACCTCCAGCCCAGAACCCGATGCAAAGGGAAAAATTGCCCGGTAAAAAAGAGGGTGCAGACCAAGGTTCGTTCGAAACCGCTTTCCAAGAAAAAATGAAAGTAAACAGCGACAAGCCATTGACCCAAGATCAGGCATCAATCTCCCAGCCGAAGGAAAAAAAATCCGCTGATGCCGAGAAAAGCGAGGCCACGGAAAGCGAACAGCCAACATTTCAGGAAAATCTGTCGGATGCCTGCACCGTTTTGGGGATAGCACCGCCTGTTTACGCTTGGCAAGAGGCAGTGGAGCCAGATGCCTCACAAGAAAGTGATCTTGCTTCATCTTCTGCGCCATGCGTTTCCGCGCAAGCATTGGCTTTGATGCCAGATATTGAAACGGAAAACAACTTAGCTGACACGCCCCAGCCGCTTACCCTTGAAGTTGGTCTGCCTTTTCAAGAAAACCCGATTTTAGCCCAGAAAACAATATCATCAGCACAGGCTGGCACAGGAAATGCGATCGTTGCAGGTATGAGTTTTGAACAAACCAGCCCTGAACCGCAAGCAGTCTTGGAAAAGGATGGTGCAACACTGCCCGCGCAAGCCAGGGCGGTTTCGCCTGATTTTTTGGCGCAGTGGGCCAGCGGTCTAGTTGAGGAGCCGCTAGAATTAGCGAGCAACACGCAACTGGCCGAGGCGGTGCAGGCAGCGATGAAAGAGCCCGCTACAGCGACGCCGCGTCGCCTGCAAATCCAGCTTGCCACGCCGTATGGCGCAACAGTTTCGTTGAGCTTGTTCCACCAAAACGGAGAAATCCGTGCGCAGCTAGGCAGCAGTAACCAAGAGGCGTTGGCTTGGCTGGGTGAGCAGATAAAAAGCTGGACACACACGAGCCAAGGGCAGGCCATACGCTGGCTGCCGCTCCAGCTAGAGGCCGCACGCCAAGATTCAACGGCACGCTCAGATTTTAAAGATGCCAGAAAACGCACGGCATCGAACACGCAGAAAAATAGCCAGATAACCGAACTCTTGGAGACGGAAAGTGACAACGACTCGGGCGGACGACCGACTATACAAGAAAGGAAAAAACTATGATCCCAGCACTAGCAGGCCTCAGCGCAGTAGGTTCCATCGCACAACTTTTCAACCGTATGATACCACAATCATCCAGCAGCCAGACACAGAAGACGGACACGACATTTGCAGCCGAAATTGAGCAGGCGAAGCAAAAGGATGGGGTGGCCAAGCCTATCAATAAGCCGTTTTCGGGGCTCGACACTGCGCGGCAAGAGGAAAAAGTCCGGCAACTGCTGGGCAAAGATGTGATCGTGACTTTGACAAACGGGCAAGTTTTTAGCGGTCGGATAGAGAGCCTAGAGGGAGCCGGTGGCGGAGCCACTGTTTCTATAGACGGAAACAAGCTCCGCCTTTCTGACATACACAACTTCCTCCCAGCCCCGTCCGCCGCCTGATATTTAAACAGAAAAGGAAAACAACATTATGGCCAGCATAGACAGCGTCACATATTCGACCGTTTCTCAGCAGGATTCTCGAGTGGTCTCCAAGACGATGACCCAAAACGATTTTCTGAAAGTGATGATCACCGAACTCAAGCAGCAAGATCCGTCCAAGGCGGTTGACAGCTCGAAATTCGCCGAGCAGTTCATGCAGATGGGCAGTTTTCAAGCCATGCAGGATGTAAGCACAAACATAAAGCTATTGCAGGCGCAACAGTCCTTGCAACACGCGCAAAGCTTGGTAGGCAAAAATGTCTCTGTGAACGCGTCCAATGGCACCGTGACAGCACCAGTGACTTCCTCTCGTGTAGATGGGGCAGATGTAAAAGTTACCATAGGTGGCACGGAGTACAAGGCCACTGACATCCAAGCATTTTATTGAAAAACAGAAACTGGACACAGTTATTAAAAGGAGAAAATTATGCTAAGAAGCATGTATTCGGCAGTAAGCGGGCTCGCGGCCAACCAGACGCGGATGGATGTTATAGGAAATAACATCGCCAATGTGAACACGGTCGGGTTCAAAACCAGCACGGCTTTCATAGAATCGGCTTTCGACCAGTCGGGGCGACTGCCCACAACAAGCCGTCCCGTAGGCATATCCATAGGGCTGGGGGCGCAAGTGAGCGGCACAGTCAAGCAGTTCACGCAGGGGGCATTCCAGAGGACGGATGTGGCCACGGATCTAGCGATACAGGGTGACGGTTTTTTTGTTGTCAACACGGCAGAGGACGGAACGGGCACCAATTATGTGACGCGAGCCGGGAATTTTATCAGGGACAAGGACGGCTACCTGCGCACGCAGGAGGGGCAGTATTTGATGGGCGACGCCGCCGAAGCCCGTTCCGATGGCACAGTGGGCTACCCTACGACCGTATTGAAAGTGGAGATGGAAGTGGGCGGGCTGGAAGTTGTCAGTTTCGGATTCGGGAAAGACGGGGCGATAAATGTCACCAAAGCCGATGGCTCCACCGAAGAGGTGGGCGTGGTCACAATACAGCGTTTCTCTAGCAACAACGGTCTGCAGCACATCGGCGGAAACCTTTATTTACCCACGGACGCGGCCTCTACCGACAACACAGGCTCGTTCTACGCAGGAGGCTACGGCGGGGCGGGCAACATACAAAGCGGCGCGCTGGAACTTTCGAATGTGGACTTGGCTAAGGAGTTCAGCGACATGATCATCACGCAGCGTGGGTTCGATGCCAACGCAAAAACCATCACCACCAGCGATGAGATGCTCCAGACAATAACCCAGTTGAAACGGTAACTAAACCCCAAAACCTGATAACCCATGATGCGCAGTCTTTTTAACGGTGTAAGTGGTGTATTGGCCAACCAGACACGGATGGATGTGGCGGGCAACAACCTCGCCAATTCCGGCACGCTAGGGTTCAAAACAAGCACGCCGCTCAGCACTTCGGTTTTCGAGCAGAGCGTGAGAGACAGCAGCGCGGCACAGCCGATAGGTCTCAGCACCGGGTTGGGCACGCAGATAGTGGGTGTTTCAAGAAACTACGAGCAAGGCGCACTCCAGCGGACGAATGTGCCGACAGACCTCTCGCTGGAAGGCGACGGTTTTTTTGTCGTCAACACAGGCAAGGCAGATGGCACAACGCACCTGACTAGATCGGGCAATTTCACGGTGGACGCAGAAGGCTATCTGCGCCTCCCGTCGGGGCAATATCTGATGGGGGAGGGGACGCCCATTGCGGGCAACACAGGCGTGGAAGGTCTGCCATCTACGCGGATACAAATCCCGTCCAAATTAGGCTCAGAAAGCGTTGTAAATTTCAGTGTGGGGGCAGACGGCACCGTCGTGGTGACTGGTTCTGGTGGCACCACGAAAACCGTGGGTATGATAACCGTGCAGCGCGTGGCCAATCCGAACGGACTAGCTCACGATGGCGGCAACATGTACACCAACACTCTTGCTTCTGGAAAAACAACGCACTACTCTGGCGGGGCAGGCGGAGCTGCCACACTGCAAAGCGGTGCATTAGAATCATCCAATTTGGATATGGCCAAGGAATTCAGCAACATGATCCTGATTCAGCGGGCTTTCGAGGCGAGCGCAAAAAGCATCACCACCAGCGATGAGATGTTGCAGGTGGCATCAGGCTTGAAACGCTGACCTTTAGGCCACTAGTGGCCTGTAACACAAAAGATTTCGTGTGAGTGGCGATCAAAACGATCAAAACGAAATCAATCGCGAGTCCATTTTTTTCTGGCAACCATGGACGACTCCTTTCGAGACTCAAAATAAAAACTCGGTATCGTCGTCTCGATATAGACTCTCGGATATATCATAAAACTTATTTCATTCCAAAACTATCTCCAGCCACGAACCATTTTAGTTTTTTAGGGATTTTGTCGAGAAATCATCGTCATGTAAAAAATGGGCAGGATCTCATAGAGGCAGCAAGGCACGGAGAGCTATTTTCAGGCAGCCAAGCAGGTGGCCGAGGAAAAGGAGTGGTCTTTTGCTGAGATGGTTCGACGAGGCTTGGAATACATGACGGACATCTCCCCTCCCGGAAGAACCCTCGCCAAGGAACCGTGGACTTTGCCCTCGGCGAAAGATGTGTAGTCTGCCCCCTATTTCCGCAGATGAACCGAAATTATTTATCCTTTGTTTTCATCCCCTGCAGGACGACATCAATCCACCACTTGAGGTCATCGTCCGCACTCTCGCGGGCGGTTTGGAGAAGGGGTTTGGAAACTTCGGGTTGTTCGCGAAGTGTCTGAATGATCTGAGCCCGTTTTTGTTCGTCGGGCTGAGCGAGTTGACCGATCCATTTCGCCATCTGTTCCGAGGGTGTTCCTACTTTGACCTCGAACGAGAGAGCCGTCTTTTTCCCGACAAGACGGGTTGCGTTGGTTTTGAGAACCGCTTCGACTTCGATTTCATGCTTTCCGCTGAAAAGTAAATCGAGTTTCAGGTTCGCCCCTTCAGCGGCTACCCATTTCCCTTGATCCAAGCGGTAAGAGAAAGTGGTTTTCGGAGGGGCTCCCTTGAGCGAGAAGTCGAATTCGATCCATTCCTCTTTTTGCGAAACGATTTTGATCTCTGTCGGCGAGAGTTCGGCGGGCATATGGACGGGCGGCGGCGTTACCGTTGCCGTCTGAGGAGGCGGCAGGGATGTCGGCTGTGGAAGCCCGCTGGTCTCGATCACGGGTGTCGGCTTCGATCTAGCTCCTGCCGATTCCGCCAAAGGAGGAACCTTCCAGATGATCACCACTTCGTCGGGTTGCTTTGTCTGAACCGCCACAATCCCAGACGGATGAACTTCGATGCCCGCGATTGTCCTCGATGACAAAAAGGGAGAGACCTCAGCCGGACCAAAGATCCGTTCTGCGACCGTGCCGTTGAGGCGGTAGAGGTTCGATCCCGCCGAAGCCCAGTGAATACCACATTGATCCAAAAATATCCCTTCCTCACCATAGCTTGTTGTCTCACCAATAATCTCCCTTATCCGAGTGCTTCCATCCGCCAATGCAGGGCGTTTGGTTGGATGTTTCATAAGAGAGGGGAGGCATGAAGGATGAGGCGTAGGGCTTGATTGGGGTGGCGGTGATAACGCTCGAA
>JAIFLJ010000072.1 GCA_020049135.1 bacterium
GGATGTTGGAACGCATTTCCGAAGGGAGCGAAGGGTTGGCAGCTATTTTCCCCGCCATAATCAACAGCATAATCGCGCTCAAGGCACTCGGCTACTCCGATGACCACCCGCTATTGCTGAAGCAGCTTCGTTCTTTCGCAGACCTCGAAGTTGACGATCTGGACAATAACGATTTTCGCGTGCAGCCCTGCCTTTCGCCAGTGTGGGACACGGCGATAACAGCCGTGGCATTGGCCGAGTCTGGCGTGCCCGCAGACCACCCGTCCCTGCAAAAAGCCGCCGAGTGGCTCATATCCAAGGAAGTCAAAATTCGGGGCGACTGGAAGTATAAAAACCCGCATCCTGAGGCGTCTGGGTGGGCTTTTGAATTCCGCAATGACTACTATCCCGATGTGGACGATACAGCGAAAGTCCTGCTGGCTCTGCGTCTTATTAAAACCAGCGACGAGGCCGCAAAAAAAACTGTCGTAGAACGGGCGACCAAATGGATGCTCAGTTTCCAGTGCAAGGACGGCGGCTGGGCGGCGTTCGACAAGGATGTGACGATGAAGTGGCTTGAGCATGTCCCGTTTGCCGACCATAACGCCATCCTGGATCCCACTTGCAGCGACATCACTGCCAAGGTCGTAGAGTGCCTCGGCAAACTCGGCTTTTCGCCCAAGGACAAAATTATACGCCGCGCACTGGAAATGCTCCGCCGCACGCAGGAGCCGGACGGCTCGTGGATAGGGCGTTGGGGCGTAAACTATGTTTACGGCACATTTCAGGCTTTACGCGGTTTGGGTGCTATGGGCGTAAACATGAACGAAGATTGGATCGTCCGTGCGCGGGACTGGCTCGAATCGTGTCAGAACGAAGACGGCGGCTGGGGGGAAACATGCTCGTCCTACGATGACCCAACGCTGAAAGGGAAAGGCTCCAGCACAGCATCGCAGACTGCGTGGGCATTGCTCGGACTCATAGCGTGCGGCAACCCGTTTCGCACGAGCGTCCAGCAGGGGTTGCATTTCCTGTTAAATAGACAAAATTCTGACGGTAGCTGGACTGAAGACGAAGTGACTGGAACAGGTTTTCCTAAGGTGTTTTATCTCCGCTACAGCATGTATCGCAACAACTGGCCCCTTCTGGCACTGGCAGAATACCAGCGCTTGCGGGCACGGTTCCCGGCTTGACCCGCGCATGTCCGTCCAGTCGGAAATACTTGTCCTGTTCGCCGTCTCTCACGAGGCTGAAGAGTTCATTGCGTGCTGCGAAAAAATGTCGTCCACGCATCTGCTCGCTAACGCAGAGATGCCTCCAATAAAAAAAATATGCTGCGAGCTAGGCAGAAAGAAACTTTTCATCGCGTGCCTCGGCATGGGGGCGAAATCCGTTTCAGCTAATTTGCCAGCCGTATTGGATTCGATGCCTTTGCCGCCTAGTCTAGTGGTCATGGCTGGTTATGCGGGAGCCATTGTTGCGGGGATAAAAAAAGGTGAAGTTTTCGTCTGCGGCGTTTCACCTGAGGTTTTTGGGGGGGCAAAGCTGAAGCACCCGATCCGCGAAGGAGTGCCCGCCACAGTTTCAGAAGTGCTGGACACGCCCGATAAAAAAACTCTCTGTGCCCGCAACACTGGTGCGATGATTTGCGACATGGAACTCGGAATCGTCAGAGAAATCTGCGCATTGAGGAACATCCCAGTCGCAAGCGTCCGCTCTGTCAGTGATGTGTTTGATGATGTTTTGCCTATCAAAGCTTTGGGGGCGGCCTTCGACGCAGAAAAACAGAGGCCGACACCACTGCGCCTCCTGCTGCGGTTAGCGGACAACCCGTCAGAAATAGTCCCATTTTTCAAGTTTGTCTCCGGTCTCTCTCACGCGAGAAAAAATCTTGCTGGCGCATTGAAAGTGCTCATCGGAGTTTTGCCCTGACTAGGCTGAACTTCCAGCGATAAAACAGCGCAAATCATTGATTCACAGCGGCATGACGATTTTTGACTTGAATTGTGTAGCCATGTAATAATCACTTTTCTTGTATTTTTTACCCTAAAAAGGAAAATGGGATTGGTGTTTGGTTGCCAACCCGCAAAAAGCCTCAGCGAAGAACAATTTCAAATCATTGCCAAAAGCAAAAAAACAAATTAGGCTAGAGACAACGCTTTCAACTGTAACTATTCTAACCAACAAAAAAGGAGCAATAATGAACCTGACTCAACTCAACACAGCAATTCAGTCCGCATCGGCAATCCGTTGTCGCGCACGCCTCCAACCTGCCGGTGGCGATGGGTCAAAAGTATTTCCGCCCACCTATGCGGATGGGCCTTACGCCACGGAAGAACGCGTCATGCAAATCACGGAAGACGGGGTTGCGAAGATCGTGCGAGTTCCGACGGTGCTCCTCGATTCGGTTCAATCTCAAGCCAACCGCATGGAACTTGCCCTACTTCAAGGACTCCGCGAAAAAAAACTCTCTTTCCCGCTCATCGAAGTGGATTTTTCTGGATGCACGGATAATGACCCCGTCAAGAACTTGACGGATCTGGTCGAAATCAATTCCCTCACCGCTCCCCACCGCGTGGCAGATGCTATTTTGAGGGACTCTCTTTTGAATAACACAAAATTTCGCGACTCGGATATCGGTAAAAGCTTTGTCAACGCGAGTTCCCGCAATGCGACAGCACTCTACAACATCTGCCCCACGGCTTTGCTTTTTGGGGTGTGGGACTCAACAGGCCCCAAGGGTGGTCTCGGAGCCAAGTTTGCGCGCGCGATTGTCTCGGAGATTGTGGGGTTTGATGTGGAAAGCGGAAAAAAGCCTTCGAGCCGACTGGATCCGCTCGCTATCGAAAAAAGTGCGGGTCCTGTTTACAAAACCACAGATGGCGGATGGACACTCGATGCTACTGCATCCAATGTAGTAAAGGAAAAAGGGAAAGCTGTTGAGGAAGACCCTTCCGCTATCAACCACGGCAACATTCCTCCTACTTTGAAAAAGAAAAATTCCAGCGAATATAGCACTGGTGGCTTCACCATCGGCTATGCCTTGGAAACCTGTGTTCTTTCCTTGCCCGCTCTCCGCAGACTCTGCTTCCCTGTCTCAAATCCTGCCCCCGACCAAGCCTCCGCCAACCTCGCTGGTCGCACCGTCCTTGCGGCTCTCGGTCTTTGCGCGATGACATGGAAACAGCGGGCGGGTTACGACCTGCGTTCGGGATGCTTGCTCGTCCCAGAAAGCGAGCCTGTCTTGGAAATTCTCTCGGCAGGCAAATCGGATTCATACACTCTCACTGCAGAATCTGCCGCAGAGTTGCTCAAATCAGCGGTGGACGAAGCGACAAAATCGGGTTTGACTTGGCAAACAGCCCCCCTCCAACTTATTCCTTCACCAAACCTCCAAGAGCTCATCCGCAGGAGCCGAGCAAAAGTCGCGACAGCACCTGTTGCCGAGTGATCGCCATGTTTGCCATCAAAGTCAACTACCTCTTGGAGCGTTCTTACGCCGCCCCGCCTGAACGGGGCGACGAAAAGGATGTCGCAGAATGGCCGCCGCACCCCGGCAGGCTTTTCTGTGCTCTCGTAGCCGCATGGGGCGAGACGGGCGAGGATGCGAAAGGAAAAGAGGCTCTGGAATGGCTGGAGTGTTTGCCGTCCCCCAGCATCTTATCGGCAGAGTATTCGGAGAGGAAAATTAGAACTGTTTATGTTCCAGTGAATGACACCAATGAACAGTTTACTGAGAAAGCTGGAGGCAAGATTTCCTTTCACACGGAATACATGGATGGAATTGGAATTCGACGAGGCAGAAAAGAGCGCTCCTTCCCCTCCGTCTCCCTCGCCTTTCCTGCCGTTTGGTTTATTTGGCAGGAAGCGCAATTTTCCGATGAGCACAAGGATGCCTTGCAAGAGATTTTCCGCCATACGACTTACCTCGGGCACTCTTCTTCTTTAGTCAGCGTGGAGTTTGATCCCAACCCGCCTTTGGAGCAACTTCCGCCCGAATATTCGCTCTACACCCCAGCCGATGGCGGCGGCATGAACTTCCGCGTTCCCTCCCAAGGAAGGTTGTCTTATCTCCAAGAGCGATACAAAAAATTCGCCGAAGAAAACTCGGTAAAAACCAACCGGCCATCGCCCGGCAAGCTGGCTCGTTACAAAATAGCAGGCAACGATCAAAGCCCCAGTCTCAAAAACAGCGTTTTTCAAGAGATCATCGTTCTCAAGCGGGGTTCGGGCGACCGACTCGGAATCCTTTCCACACTCCAGCTCGTGACAGCATTGCGTGGTTCCTTGCTCAAACACTCACCGCAACCCGTCCCCGAGTTTATCAGTGGGCACTCACTCGCCAGTGGCGGCGAGAAATCGGTGCGCTCGGAGAACCCTCACATCGCCTTGGTGCCGCTTGCGAATGTCGGGAACCAACACAGCGACGGCGATTTGCTGGGAGTGGGGTTGCTTTTGCCACAATTGACCTCAGGCGAAAAGCAAGCGTGCTTCACAACAATCGCTAATATTCTACAAAGCCCGATCACGATGGCTTCGGCAGGTGTCTGGAACCTAGCAAGCACGGATGCCACCGAAAGACGGTTCACCTTGCAAGGCAAACGCTGGACTGCTCCCAGCAGATATTGGGGCACGGTTACGCCCTTTGTGTTCGACCGATTTCCCAAAGATCATCACGGGGAAGAAGCGAGAGGAATTGTCAGCGATGCCTGCGAGAGAATGGGGTTACCCCGTCCTACCGAGGTCGTTTGTGTCCAAGCGCAATACGCAATTGCTGGTGTCCCTCCGGCTGCCGCTTTCAAACCAGCCCCTGCCCGTCCTGGCAAACCGCAACGCTGGCACATTCACCTCCTGCTTTCTTTCGATGAAGAAGTTGAAGGCCCCGTCTGTATCGGCGCAGGACGCCACTACGGATATGGCTTTTGCGCCCCGCTAAAATCGCAGTAAATTTTAAAACCAACATATGAAAACCATCACAATCTCCGCAAAATACATCGGCAAGCAGATCGTTCTCTCGGACACCTACTCCATTCCTGAAAATTCAGACTTGCTCGTAACCGTATTGCCGCCGCCGGAAACCGAAGACAGCGAAGAGTCCTTCCGGCGTGACTGGCTCGCATTAAGCGCGGCTGGTCTAGCCCGTGCGTATGGCGACGATGAGCCCGAGTATCCTGATTCCCTGATCAAAGAGCCGAATCCCGAATATGGAAAACGCTGACATCGTCATCACCTGCCTACCCCAAGCCGACGGCATCCGAAAGAATCGCCCTGCCCTTGTATTGTTCCGGTCGGAGCCATTCGGCGATTTCGTCGTTTGCGGGATTAGCACGCAGTTGCACAATGCCGTCAAAGATATGGACGAGGTATTGGATTCGCATAGCGACGATTTCCCTTCCTCCGGTTTGAGGAAATCCTCCGTGATCCGCATCCTCTTTCTCTCATCGGTTGCTTACTCGGACATCAAAGGGCGTATCGGCAAAATATCGAGCGAGCGTCATCGCCGCATTGCATTTCATCTCTCCCACCATTTTCGTAACTTGAGTAGCCAAGAATGAACTTCAACGATTTTTTTAAAGCATTGTGGGGCTTTGAGCCCTTCCCGTGGCAGATCGCTCTCGCCAACAAGGTGGAAACCGAAGGCAAATGGCCAACACCTCTCGGACTGCCGACCGCCGCTGGCAAAACCGCCGTGCTCGACATCGCGCTTTTTGCGCTTGCCATGAGTTGGATGTGCGCCGCCCGCAGAATCTTTTTCGTCGTAGATCGCCGCATTGTTGTAGACGAGGCTGGAGAGCGTGCCCGTGCGATAGCCAAAAAAATCGCCGATGCCGACTCGGGCATTTTACTTGAGATAAAAAACAAATTGATCGCGCTCGGCGGCACAGACGCTCTGCTAATCCAAACCTCCACACTGCGCGGCGGACAACTCCGCGACGACGCATGGGCGCGTTCGCCCATCCAGCCCGTCATCTGCTCCTCCACGGTTGATCAGGTCGGTTCCCGTCTTCTTTTCCGTGGTTACGGTTGCTCCTCCGGCGCCCGACCGATCCACGCAGCCCTCGTCGCTTACGACTCCCTCATCATCCTCGATGAAGTCCATCTCTCAAAACCCTTCTCGGAAACGCTCTCCCTCATCGCCGATCCTGCCCGCTCTAACGCTTACATGGGTTGGTGCGAGGAATCGGAAAAATCACGACTCCCACGCCCGCTCAAATTCATCGAACTCTCTGCGACACCTGGCATCCAACCTGCCTTCGCCCATTCGGATAACGATGTGAAGCACCCGATTTTGAAAAAACGGCTCACACACTCCAAGCCTGCAACCCTCGTTTCCTCAGATTCTAAAAAACTCGTTGAAACATTGGCCGCTCAAGCCACATCCCTTGCGACGGGCGAAACGCCAAAAATCGTCGGAATCATCGTCAACCGTGTCAGCACTGCCCGCGAAGTTTTCCAAAATCTCGGCGAGTCGAAAGAGACCAAAACCGGCTCTCTTTCAAGTTTGCAGTAAAAAAGGGTTGAGGAAAAGGGTGTAGAATGGCATGGATTGAGGATGAAAACGAATCTACAAGTTGG
>JAIFLJ010000052.1 GCA_020049135.1 bacterium
AAATTCCGCTTTTCAGAGCACGATGCCAAGCTGATGCTGATTGTTGCTAGATTGGACGGGCCGACCGCCGGGATGGCTCGCCAGCGGTTGCATGAAGCAGTCGAAACTGAAAAGGTCGGGCTCCGTGGAAAGGCGTGCTTCGACACTAGGGGCATAGGGTCGGGAGTTTATGCCGATGGCGATGAGTGGATCAAAAAAAGTGCGGAGTTGACGCGTGAACGCGGCATCACGACATTGCTTGATGCTGAAGAAGCCGTTGTGGGAGAGAACCCAGAGTGGAACGATATCGCGCTTTACGCTGGATGGTATTCCACAGATTTAGCGGGAGTTTTTGCCACGCCTAAATTTCATTTTAACCGTGGTGCCGTGGCTTATCACATACATTCTTTCAGTGCCGAGACGCTCCGATCCGTTACCAAATACTGGTGCGGCCCCATGATCGCACGCGGGGCGGTGGCGACTATGGGTTGCGTTTTTGAACCATTTTTACAGCTCACACCGCAGGTGGATATTTTTTATGATCGCCTGCTCAAAGGGTGGACTTTCGGTGAAGCTGCATACGCCTCGCAAAAATGGCTTTCGTGGATGATAACGATCGTGGGCGACCCTCTTTACAATCCGTTTTCAGATGGTGGCAACACATTGCAGCCAACAGCGGGGACAACGGGCAACCTTTCCTTAAAACAATGAAAAAAGCTATAGCTCTAACGGGCGGCATAGGATGCGGAAAAACATTTGCAGCATCTTTTTTTACAAAGGCAGGTTTCGCTGTGCTGGATACCGATGATCTAGCCAGAGAGGTTGTCAAACCATGCGAACCTGCGTGGCAAAAATTAAAAGATTCTTTCGGTGCCGACTTTTTTTGTGCGGACGGGAACCTAGACAGATCAAAAATGGCTCGGCTCGTTTTTGCAGAGCCAGAAGCTAGGGCGCAGCTCAACGCCATCATACATCCCGCCGTGCATGAACTCTGGATTCGCCGTGTCCAGCCGCCGCTGGAAAAAGGCGGGCGCGTTTTAGTTGTCGTGCCGTTACTATTTGAAGCAGGGTGGGAGCAGGATTTTTCGTTGGTAGTCTGCGTGGCGTGTTCGCCGTCCACGCAGTTTGCTCGCCTATGCTCTAGGGGGTGGAACGCGGACGAGATCGCCGCTCGTATTGGGGCGCAGATTTGTGTTTCGGAAAAAATGAAACGGTCTGACCAAGTGATATGGAATGACGGTTCCGACAATGTTTTGGCAAAGCAAGTGGGGCGTGTGGTAGATAGTCTGAAAAAGTCTTTTATTTAAGCTATTCTGTGGGACAATTTTTTTATGAAGAGAGTCAGAGATTTGGGGAAGATCGGCATTTTTTCATTTGTGTTGGTAGGCTTGGTTGCTGGGTGTGGCGACCGCAAAGAAGCCATCAAGCAGCCACCTGTAAAACAGGAACGCGAAATCGTGCAGAAGGGGCTTGAAACCTCCGAACGAATAGCTGCCACATTCATGAAAAAGCACGATTACTGGCAGTCTTATCCAGTAGATCTCGGGCTGGAGTCTCTCCTCCACCTTTACGAAGCCACCAGCAACCCATCCTACTTGGAACATGTTTTGAAGGTGTGGCGGTTCCGCAAAGAAGACCCGGCAAAGACACTGAACTGGAAAATTATGTTCACCAATCTGCACTGGGAGACCTACGCGGCCACCAAGAACAGGAACTATGTTTCCCGCCTGCCGCAGGTGGCGATAGATTTTAAAAAGGCATCGCCGAAAGATCGTGATGGTGCTGCCACTTACCCGAACGACCTAGCAAAAAAGCAGATTTTCATAGACATGCTTTGCGGCTATGCGGTCATGATGTCTAGGGCTGGGGAGTTGGGCGGCGACGCATCGTTTTTTGATGAGTGCGTGGGACAGTATGTGGTTTTCAGGAAAATTCTTCGTGATCCCACCACGGGGCTCTGGCATCACGGACGCGTTTTGAAGCCCACTGAAAAAATATATCCGCATGGCTGGGCACGCGGACAAGGGTGGGTTTTACGCGGGATGGTGGACAGCTTGGAATGCATCCCAAAATCTCACCCTAAAAGAGTTGTTTTGCGAAACATGCTCGAAGAGTTCGCCAGCGACTTGGTAAAGTATCAAGATGCCAACGGCATGTGGCATCAGATGATGCACGAGCCCGACACCTACCCCGAGACGACTGGAACAGGTTTTGTGGTTTACTACCTTTTCAAGGCTATGTGGATGGGGGATTTGGACAAGCGCGTTTTTCTTGGTGCTGCGCAGAAGGGCGCATTGGCACTCACAAACTATGTGGACGAAAATGGGGCTGTTTCTAATGCCTGCGCAGGAACGCCGCTTTTGGAAGATATTGAGGAGTATCGCCACCGTCCTTGTCCTAAGGGGGAAATGCACGGTGTCGGCACCGTTATGATGGGCTGCCTCGCCCCAGCTTTGGCTGAGAAAAAAGGTGTTCGATGAAGTTGCCCGTGGCGTGGTAGGGGCGTGCAATTCTTGACAACGAGTGAATAGTCCGTCCCGTTGGGACTGGAAGAAGTGATGAAAAAAATTACCTGCGACCCGTTCTCGCGCTTTGAGTCTTACTTTTTCTCTTCCCTTGTCCCTTCCTCCCTTGGCGCTGGCTTCGCCTGATTAGGTTTATGGTTCCTTGGGTTCTTCAGGCTCCGTTATTTCGAAAGAGATAGTCGGGATTGTCCCGTCAACTGGCGTAGGCGCGGCATTGGGCAGGGAGACCTCTTTTTGTTTTGAGAATGTGAACGGCTTTCGTTTCATCGCCAGTTGGATCACGCCTTCTTGGCCGACCTTTGTTTTCAGCTTGTCAGAAAGAATCTCAATTTCCGCTTCAGGCCCGTTTTTTATTTTTCCAAGCGATATTCCTAGCGGCGGCGAAACGAGTTCGAATACTAGCCTGTTGGAAATATATCCGGGGATAGCCAACCGGACTTCTCCAGATTTGCCGTGCGGTATAGAGATGCGAGAAAAGGAGATCAGCTTGGGGTTGTAAGGCGTTGGAAGCCTGCCCATCGTGTCTAGCAAAAGCTGCTGCGATGGCACTAAGTGACGGTATAAGAACGCTTGCATCATGTCTTCGGCTGGCACAATTCTGCGCACCACAGACTGACCGCCGATGTCGGCACTCCCTTCAATTTCAATCGCCACAGGTTCATCCAGCAAACCCAGAGGTATTGAGATGTTGGTGTCCACCTTATCTTCGTTGGCAGGGATGGTCTCTTTGGATAGATAAAATTTGGGCGGGGCATTTTTTAAAGCGAGTTTGATCGGACCTGTAAACCCGTTTTTGCGGAGAGCAAAGACTGAAAACTGGGCAGGCGTAATGCCCTTGATATTTAAGGATGACGGCGTGGCGCGAAGCTCGAAATCCTGCTGTGGCGCCCCGATGCTGAGACGGTATGCGAACTCGCTTCCGCCCTGATGCTGGGTGTCAGTGAGCGTGATAAAATATGTGCCGCCATCCATGAGCGTGGCCTGCACGCGCGAGTCTGCGTGGTGCGTGTTCAGTCCGACCCCTTTGTCCTCGCTGTCATCATTGGATGCGACCAGTTTTCCTCGGCTATCTGTTATTTTTAAAAAAGAGTCCATAGGCGAGTTCAGGCGCCGAGCAAAAACTTCCGCTACAACCTGCGTCCCCGCCGCCGCTTCAAACTTGAAAACATCCTGTTCTCCAGGCGGGTCTATACGCCCGTTTATGATGACTGGAAAACGGATTGCCTGCGCCGTTTTTTCAGAGCTGTTAGCCTCCTTTTCCGCTTTTTCAGGAACAGTAGAAACGGCAAACGGAACCGTGTTTGAAATCAGCCCGTTCTTAGAAACCGAAAACTGGTAAACTCCTGCGGGCTTGCCGTCCGCTCGCCAAACCGCCGTTTCGGATGGCAAGTTCCAGCCTTTCACTTCCACTTTCGCATCCGCCTGAACCGCTGTTCCAAGAGGGAAAATGCCTGTGATGAACGGTATTTCGCCAATGATTATCCTGTAAACAAAATCCTCGCGACCGCGATATATGGAGTCCCGTATTTCCGCAATGAACTCGCCGTCATGCTGAATATCGTAGTAGAGCACGGGGTCTGGATGAAAAAAGAAATGATCTGCGTAGTGCATCTCGTTCCTCGATGAATCGTAGAGCGTCAGCATCGCTTGGAACCAGCCAGGGACGGCATCGGGCAAATACG
Source organism: bacterium (assembly GCA_020049135.1). Classification (GTDB taxonomy): domain Bacteria; phylum Verrucomicrobiota; class Verrucomicrobiia; order JADLBR01; family JAIBCM01; genus JAIFLJ01. The sequence continues at coordinate 4,187 of JAIFLJ010000052.1, forward strand.
GTATCAGGTGGCGGGCGTTTGCCACGATCACCAACTTAGTCCCTTTCTTGGCGGTGAACCTGAAACGATCCACGCCGCCCTGCAATATTTGGCCGTTGACCACGACGGGGATTGTCACCGTGTTTTCGGTGGATGCAACGGATTTAGATTCGCCTCCTCTTTCAAACCTGCGCTCTGTTTTTGCGGTAGGCTTAGTCCATTCAGGCAACTGGCCCACTTGGAAAACGCGCGGGTTGGTGAGGCCCGTTGCAGTTCTCAACCTGATCTCGCGGTCGCCAGGCACTGCATCTGGGGCGATCGTTACTTTCATCACCACATATTCGCTCAAGGATGGGTTGCCCCTGAGCAGAGGGGGGAACGATGCGAACATTTTCTGCATTTCTTCCAGTGTGGAAATATCCTTTTCGTTGATCTTTACACCCGAAGTCCTAGCGGCACGCTTTTTTTCCTGCAACGCCTTGATTTTGTCCAAGAGCAAAATCGAAGACGCCTGCGACATCGGTTTCATCCGATCCTCTATGGTGGCTGAAACTCCGCCGCCCGAGACCACCACACCGCTGGCAGAGTCGAGCAGAACACCGCTAGCAATTACAGTGAAAGATGTGCCTTGCTGCCCACCCGCAGGACAAACATAACCGATGCGCGGCGCAGTAAATTGCTGCTGCGCGAACAGCACTGCCACGCCACGGCTAAAGCATAATGCAAAAACAAGAAAAAATAATAATCGGTTCAGCATCACATTATTTCCCTGAGGATGCCCGGAGTTTTTATTCCAGACATGGCCGTGGCAGGCATGATGCCGACTGAACCGCCTTGTGGGTTGGGCAGTTGCGCAGTTGCGTCTATGCCCAAAAGCTCGTAAAAACTCCCGATAAGGTCTGCGGGTAGAACTGGTCTCTCCTTAACTTCCTCGCCCTTGTCATCGGATGCACCCACTACTTGCCCGCCCTTGAACCCGCCTCCAGCAACAACCGAAGAGAAAACTTTGCCGTGATGCCCGCGCCCACCGTTCCACGGGGGCTCCCACTGTATTTTCGGTGTCCGTCCAAACTCTCCACCCCACCAGACTATCGTGCTGTCAAGCAATCCTCGGCTCGTCAAATCTTGTAAAAGTGCTGACATGCCACGATCCACTTGCGGAAGGCGGTTGCGCATAGTTTGGAAATGTTGCTTGTGCGTGTCCCAGCCTTCACAGTTGATGGTCACATACGGCACGCCCTGCTCCACGAGGCGGCGAGCCACGAGGCACGACTGGCCAAACTTGTTTTTCCCGTAGAGTTCGCGTGTCTCTTCGCTCTCCTGTGAGAGATCAAAAACTTTGCCAGCATCCCCTAGAATCAACTCGTACGCTTGATGATCGCAAGACTTGGCTGCTGTGATCTGCGGATCCTTCCCCATGACCCTGTCCAAGATGTTTATTTCACTCAATAAATCCCTGCGCAACATCTGGTGTTTCTCGGTCATACCCTGCGCCACTACGCCTTCCACCGTAAAAACTTTTTGAGATGGATCACCGCCCGTGCTGAATGGCTTGTAGCGCGACCCCAAGAAACCAGCCTCAGAAAAACGACCCTGAGGCTTGGTCAGCACGACATAAGGCGGGATCAGCCCTTTGTATCCACCGCCAAAACCTTTGTAATACGAGACGACTGCGCCTACACACGGATGAACTATGCCATCGCCCGATGGGTGTCCAGCCTGCACCATGTACGATGCGGTTTCGTGCCCGTTGTTGCCGTGCGTCATGCCACGGATGATAGAATATTTGTCGGCCTGCTGTGCGAGCATCGGCAGCAACTCGCATATCCTTATGCCGCTCACATTGGTTTCGATAGGCTTGGTCAGCGGCCCGCAATAATCTTTGCCAGCGTCAGGCTTGGGGTCGAAAGTGTCGAGATGCGCGGGGCCGCCCCACATCCAAATCTGAATAACGGATTTAGCTTTTGCCTTGTTGGTCGCCACGGCCTGTAACGGGGTAGGCATGTAATGCCCAATACAATATCCCGCAGAGGCCAGTATTCCGTAATGCAAAAGCTCTCTCCGTGTCATTTCATGACGCCAAGTTTGTTTCTTCATAAGGTCTTACCAAATGATGGCCGACTGATGCCTCATTTCTATCAGGAATGAAAAATAATGCTAGAAGTTTGACGGCGTGTTGTTTCAACTGGGTGTGATTAAAAATGGGTGAGGTTCGCAGAAGAAATGCAGAAGTCAAATTGTAGAATGCAGAATGGAATAGCACTCACCACATAGGCGCAGAGAAGATATGAAAATATCGAATATCGAACAAGGAATAACGAATGTCGAAGGACGAAAAGAACGGGAATAGGGGAGGAATAGGGGTCAGGCTGACATTTGTGACT
>JAIFLJ010000192.1 GCA_020049135.1 bacterium
TATATAACACCCTTTCAGGGTTGAAGAAAAACGATTGCATGAGCCTGATTCCATACCTCCCACACTGCCAGACAAAGAGCACGCTATTTCCGAACTCTAGTTTGCTCAACCTCACCCACTTTTAATCACACCCTTATTTGGCCAGTGCGCAAACAGTGGGCAAAAGCCTGCGCTATGTATTTAGGTCGCCCCTTCAGGTATGCGCGTTAATTTTCTCCGTTCTATTTTCAGGCGAGAGCCAACTGCGCCAGCATGGCTGCTCCGACTGGCAGCATATCTTCGTTGAAACGGTATCTAGGCGAGTGTAGAGGTGCCCCCACCTGCTGCGCTTGGTCTTGTGTCCCGAGCAGGAAGTAGCAGCTTGGCACAGCTTCCCCGAAGAATGCGAAGTCGTCGGCTATCATCATCGGCTCGACTTCTGTTATGAGCCATTTCCCATCGCCGAGCAGTTTTGCCGCCGAGCGCACGCGATCCGATGCTGCGGCGTTGTTTACTACGGGCGGCGTGCTAGATTCCCATTTGAACTCGCAGGCCATTCCGTGTGCGGCTGAGATACCTTTTGATATTTCCTGCAAGTGTGCTGCTATGGCTTGGTGTCCGACCGTGGAAAACGAGCGAGTGGTGCCTGTTAGGACGACTTCGTCTGGAATAGCGTTGAACACTGTCCCGCCAGAAAGTTTCCCGAATGTGATGATGCCAGCATCCGTGGCTGAGATGCGGCGGCTGATAATGGTTTGTGCGGCGAGTATTATTTGTGCCGCCACTGGCACGGGATCGAGGCATTGGTGCGGGTATGCACCGTGTCCGCCGCGCCCGATCACGCGGATTTCAAAATATCCGCACGATGCGGCGACGCGCCCGTTGTTGGCACCTATAGTTCCAGCTTGCAAGAGCGGGTCATTGTGCAGGGCGTAAACTTCATCTACTCCACGCATTATCCCCGCCTGCATAAAATCGGATGCACCGCCTTCCCAAAGCTCTTCTGCGTGTTGAAAAATTAGGCGGACATTGTTTTTCAAGGCGGCATGATTTTTTTTCAGGATGGTTGCCGCGCCGAGAAGCATGGCCGTGTGCGCATCGTGTCCGCAAAGGTGCGCTTTGCCTTGTATTTCTGATTTGTAAGGCAGGTCGTTTTCTTCTTGGATCGGCAGTGCGTCAAAATCTGCCCTGAGCGCGATAGTTTTCTTGGCGCTAGGCACTTTGATGTCGGCCCATAGCCCAGTAGCTCCGACAGGAAAGTGGAAAGCTACACCTATTTCGGTGAGGCGTTCGCGAATGAAAGACGAAGTCCAAACTTCTTCATGCCCAAGTTCTGGGTGGCGGTGCATGGCACGCCGCCATTCGATCATTTTTTCACGCAAGCTTTTGGCATCTTCAAAGACGGCTGTCATGCGAATATCCTAGCGTTTTTTTTCGGTTTGGCAAATTGGGCCGCTGCGCAGGTTCAGAGTAACTGCTCGGCAGCGAGACGCCCGCTCAATATGGCGCCTTCGATAGTGGAAGGGAGCTTCGTGTCCGTCCAATCCCCAGCCAGATAAAACTGTTTCCATTCCGTTTCAGGTGTAGGGCGTAGGGGCTGTATCTCTGGCGAGGATTGGAGGGTGGCTTCTTCGGCCCAGTAAACGAAGTGGTGCAGCACCTTGGCACTGCGGCTCGACGGGATGAGCCGGCAGCACTCATCCATGGCTAACTGCGCCCATTTGCTGGATGATTTTTCTGGCAGCGAGCCAGCAGCGCTAACGATGAACGAGTGCAGGAATGATGGTGCGGCAGTGTTCCCGGCGATAGCGTCCGCGTTGAACATCCACTGAATAGGGGAGTCTAGGAAACCGATGAATTTTTCATCGGTGACATGGCGGTCGAGCCAGAGGTAAATGCCAACGATGGGTGAGCCGCGCAACTGAGCAGTTTGTCCCGCCAGCCTTGATGATGGTGGCAACATCGGGCGGAGTGCGCCCCACGGGATGGCGGAAACTATGGCATCGGCCTCGATTTTTTCCTCCGATTGGCCGCGTGCGCAGATGAGGCCACTGATGCGATCTTTTTCAAAAATAAACCGTTTTACGGAGCATCCTTTTATGATCCTTCCGTTGGACGCTTCGATCATGTCAGATGCAGGTTTGATGAACAGTTTTGTGAGTGTGGTTTTCGGGATGAGTAAGGCACTTTCTTGCGCGGTGCCCCAAAAGGCACGCCTTATGACTTCGCCCAAAAGACTCGCAGCCGATGTTTGGAGCGGCTCGTTGAGGGCGGCCAAGCAGAGCGGTTCCCACATTGCACGGATTGTGCCTTGCGACTGCCTGCACGCTGTCAGCCACTCGGCGGCTGTGGATGCGATCCATTTTTTTCCGCTGGCATCGAGTTTCGCCGAAATGCCTACCTCGCATATTTTGCATTTATCAGCCCATGAAAGTTCTTTGAACCCTGCTAGACCTTGCAGCAGATGTAGCGGGGCGGGCAGGCAGGATGCACGCAGGCGCGAGAACCCTTTTGCTACGCTGGCGTAAGGCACATCTAGCCGGTTCGGGTTATTGAGGAGACTCACCGTTCCCAGTTCCTTGATGAAGCGAAGGCTTTCGCGGTAGCAGCCCATGAGAACATGCTGGCCGTTGTCTATTTCCATGCCAGTTTTTGTGTCCGTGAAAGAAGTCGTTCTGCCGCCAAGAGTTTGCCTAGCCTCCAGCAGCGTGACTTGGTGTCCAGCTCTGGAGAGATGCCACGCTGCGCTCAGCCCAGCTAGTCCACCGCCAATAACGACTATTTTCTGACTCCGTCGCAGTGTCGGGGCGCGTTTTTCTTCTCGCTTGCATTGCTGCATGAGTATGAGTTTTGAAATTTTTGAAGTGCGATTATTCGCGTTCCATACATCGCAGTCGTTTGACTTTATTTTTTTCAGCACCGCGTAATATATTTTCCGCATTATCTGCGCGGCGAGCATTTGCTGTCGGTCTTCTTGGTCGAGCATCCTCTCGGCTGCTCCGTAGTAGTGTTCGGAGCGTTCTGCCATCATGCGGCAAACCTGCTTGGCTCTGTCGTCGAAGAGTCCGCGCTGTAACTCTTCACGCGAGTAACCGACTTTTTTCATGTCTTCGAGTGGCAGGTAAATCCTGCCCATCTCCCAATCGGCTTTCACATCGCGCACGATGTTGGTGGTCTGGAAAGCTAGGCCGAGAAGCTCGGCATACTGTCTTGTGGAAGCCTTGTTATACCCGAAAATTTCTATACTCACCAAGCCGACGCAGGAGGCGACGCGGTAGCAATAGTGGCGCAGGTCGTCCCATGTGTCGTAGAGCGTGTTGCGCAGATCCATCGCCACGCCCTCGACAATTTCTTCAAGGTAGTGCGGGGGTATCAGGTACTGCTTAACCACTTCGGCAAGCTCCCGTGCGATAGCGGTTTCGGGCGTGCCAGTGTAGCAGAGGCGTATCTGTTTGCTCCATTCGTTGAGCAGCCGCTCCTTTTCTGGGACAGCTAATTCCTGCGAGTCGGCAATGTCGTCCACGATGCGGCAGAAAGCGTAGAATACCGACATGGCATGGCGTTTTTCAGGGCTTAAAAAAGAGAATGAAAGGGCTAGGTTGGAGCCGCTTTTTTTCGTTATATTTTCGCTGGTGTCGGACATAACGGTTTTACCAGCGCATGCAAAGTGCTTTGGCACCCATCAGGATGAAATCCCACTTTGATATTTTTGGGCGGGTCTGGAGTGTGTTGTAGTCTAGTGCTTCGATCTTGCGTAATATTTCCACGCCGCCGAGCCATGTCATTTTTATTTCAAGGCGCAGTCCGTGGTCTAGGTGAGATGGTAGTTCGTAACCGCGATTGAAAATCGCCTGCGTCCTGTTCACTTGGTTCATTAGTAGCTGGCGGTAGGAACCGCTGAATTTTCTGGCTGCGAGTTGCGCCTCTGTGACTCTGCCAGCATCCATTTCATCCTGAGGCAGGTAGATGCGGTCTTTGTCAATGTCCACGCTCACATCCTGCCAGAAGTTGGCGAGCTGAAGCCCTGTGCAAATGTAGTCGCTCAAAACATGGAGACGCTCGTCGCGGTAGTCGAATATGTGTAGCACGAGGCGACCTACGGGGTTCGCGCTTCTTTTGCAGTAGTGCAGGACTTCATCGAAATTTTGGTAGCGCGTTTTTTTCACATCTTGGCGGAAGGCGTCGAGCAGATCCTTGAGGAGTTGCACGGGCAGTCGGCAAGAATCTATAGCCTGTTTGAGTGCTATAAAAACTGGCTCTTTCGTGTTGCCCTTTACGGCATCGTCCAAGTTTTTTTCCCACCGATCTAAAAGGGCGAGGCGGTCGCGCACGGATAGGGTTTTGACCGTTTCGTCAGCAAAGTCGTCTGCCGTGCGTGCGAATGCGTAAACGGCGTGGATGTGGCGGCGTTTTTCCTTGGGGAGCCACATCGAGCCTACGGGAAAATTTTCGTAGTGCCCGAGAGCCTGCTTCGTGCAAAGGTCGTACGCCTCATTTACGGTCATGTCCACTCTTTAGCCTTTAAATTCGTAATTGAGAATGAAAAAGATGCTGCTAGAAACCTCTTTTTAAAACATGAAAAAGAACGATCTTTCCGTTGACACAACTCGCCAGCCCGCCCAGCAAGGATACAGGATGCCCGCTGAGTGGGAGCCGCACGAGGCCACATGGCTGACATGGCCGCGCAAGGGCGGCGTTTCGTTTCCAGAGTTTGGTGCTGACATTGAAAAATGTTGGCTGGATATAGCTGGCCTTTTGTGTCAGCACGAAAAGGTTCGAATAAATGTTTTTGACGAAGACCACGAGGCCGAGGTTCGGGACGCTCTGGCCAAAGGTAGGCTGGGAGTGTTTTTGGATAAGCAGATACATTTGCACCGTTTTCCTGCGTACGAGCCGTGGTGTCGCGACCACGGGCCGATTTTTCTGGTTCGTGACGAGGAGCCATGCGTAGCCGTGGTAGATTGGAAATACAACGCATGGGGCGGCAAATACCCTCCATTTGATTTGGACGACGATGTGCCGCGTCTTGTCGCGGAGCATTTTGGGATGCCCCTTTTCACCCCTGACATCGTGTTGGAGGGAGGCTCTATTGATGTGAATGGCAGAGGTAGCCTCCTGACGACATCTTCATGCTTGTTGAACCCAAACCGCAACCCGTCTCTTTCGCAAAAGGAAATAGAGAGAGTGCTGTGCGATTATTTGGGCGTCACCCAAGTGCTCTGGCTGGGGGAGGGGATTGCTGGGGACGATACGGACGGGCATGTTGACGACATTGCCCGTTTCGTTTCTCAGGGGACGATTGTGACCAGCGTTTCATCCGAACCAAGTGACCCGAATTTTCAGCCTCTTATGGACAACTACGAAAAGCTGCTGTACATGAAGGATGAGAGGGGTAAACCGTTCCGTATTTGCACGCTCCCTATGCCTGACCCGATAGAGAGCAACGGTCATCCGCTGCCAGCCAGCTACGCGAATTTTTATGTGGCGAACAATGTTGTCTTGGTGCCAACTTTCGAATGCACGAACGACCGTGAGGCACTTCTTACTTTGAAAGAGCTGTTTCCGGGGCGGCGCGTGGAGGGTGTGGATGCCCGCGCTCTGATACAGGGGCTTGGTGCCATACACTGTGTGACTCAGCAGCAGCCCGGGTGAATTTTTTGTGTTTTATTTCCCGCAATTTCTCTGGAAACGATCTCGCCAAAAATTGGTGGCACAGCATTTCCTATCTGCAAGTTCTTCGATGTTTTGGAGCCGCAAAAAACATAGGTGTCAGGAAAGCCTTGCAACCTTGCGCCCTCTCTGGTGCTTAAAGCTCTGTTCTGAAATGGGTGGACGCATCGCTAAAACCAGCTCGCTTTAAACCCAGTGCCAAACCGCCAGCACCACTGAACAGATCAACTGCTGTTTTCATGATGCGGTTCAAGAAACAAATTCGGCCATTGTTGGGACGGGATATAAAACTCGCCGTTTAAAATGGTTTTGTGCCCTAGAAATTTCGGCTAAAAATAAAACCGCTGGATTACTGGCCAGAAGCAGTAATAGACAGAAAACGCTGTGAGCCCCACCATCATGGTTTTTGCAGCCAAGTCCTCAGATTTGAATGAGACGACCAAAAGAATCGGCGTGATAACAAGTGGCATGAAATATATTGGAAAAATCTGCCATTCAGGGATCGGCAACTTGAGTGCCGGGGGTATTGCTATGATCCAGACAAAAGAAAGCAGGAAAGTTATAAAATTTAAAAAGCCAACCATGATTAAAACATATCTGTTTTAAGGCGGATTTCAACTGAAAATAATATGAACAATGTCCCCGGGGTGTGATTAAAAGTGGGTGAGGTAGAGCAAACCAGAGTTGGGAAATAGCGTGCTCTTTGTCTGGCAGCGTGGGAGGTATGGAATCAGGCTCATGCAATCGTTTTTCTTCAACCCTGAAAGGGTGTTATATATCAGCCTAGGAGCCTGTCGGACTTTAACCTCCATTAACAAACTCGACTCTCTAAAATCAGATTTAAGCGGCTTTGATTTTTCACCAAGGTGTTTT
>JAIFLJ010000005.1 GCA_020049135.1 bacterium
CTTTCTGGAAATACCACCTCGACTCGTCCTCTCCAGAAAAAAGTTCCCTGCCTCTCGCCGCTTGATGAAAGATTTTTGTCCTGCACCCAAGCGGCAAGGGATAAGCCATGGGGCGGTGCGTCTTGCCTGTAGGGGCGGACGCCCTACCTCTATCCATCTCTCAATCCGCTTTTGTCCAGTTGGGGCGTTTTATGATTGGTTGTCCAAGAGGGGCAAGAAATCTGGGCTGCTCATCGGTTCCCATTCTGCGGATACCTTGCCCTCGTAATCAATGAGGATGCGCTGGTTCAGGGGGGCGTGGGCGTCGTTCATCTTCGCTACGGAACTTGGCGAAAAGATTAATCGCTTTTGTGAACAGCAAGTTTTTTGAGTATCGCGTTTGCAAGACCACGGCTTATTTTTTGCGGAATGATTGCGTGTGCTTGATTCCAAGCCAACGGATCTTCCTCGACGCTCAACTGGGTTGGTGGGTTATGGTTTCCCCCAACATCTTCCAATTGCCCAACATTGATTTCCGCTATTCTTTCCAGAGTCCTGTGAGGGGGCTTTTGAACATGTCGGCGAAAAAGTTCCCAATGATTTTCAAGCGAAATCAAAGAGAGGCGACTCACCGATGTGTTTGAGCCAGCAAATAAACTGGGGGACAACCTCATGCCGTCAAACTTGTCCGAACACACGGCCCTGACAATATTTTCATCCCGCTTGAGAGTCATGGTGTTAAGCGGAGAGTTTTTGGGCTAATGCAAGAAGACTCCGATAGTCCATGGTTCCCTCCTCCCCTGAATGTTCCAAAAAATATTCAGCGTCATTCCTTCTAAATTCCACTTGCACCGATGCCCCTCTTGTATCTTCCCAGCATAACTCGATTGTTCCTTGATCGGTCAAAAATACGCTTGGCTCTTTATCCATAGCAGGAAACTGGACGGCTTGCAGGAATCTCAGAAAGGCTTCAAACGCCCTTGGAGAAAGCGATTTGCCATTTCCGTGTTCTCCCCAGCCAGACTGAAACACATTCCTAAAATAATGCGTTCTCCCCCAACCTCGCACACCGAGTTTTTGCAATAAAACATCCTCCATCTCTGGCTGGTCGAGCATGCTGGTGTGCGGTGTCATCGTGGGGTTGAGAAAGCCGCAACTCCCCATTGCTGACTGCAGGCGTTGGTTTGAAATTTGTTCTGTGAACATCATTTGTATTCGGGCTTCAGACTATCTAGGAACTCTGGTTTCATCAAGCCAAAAAACAATCCCTTGATAGCAGTATGTGCCTCTTCTATCCGATCTAGCCCGTCGGTAAAGCAATCGGCATCCAATGCCCCAAACCATGCGTCCATATCTAATATGCTACCCGTTCGGACTCCTGTTTCAGTCTGGTAGATGGCGTGGTTTGCCGCCTTGATTCTCAAGGACATCAACCCCAGCCTAAAAGATGTGGTTATTTCCGTTGGTTGCGAAATCAGTGCATTCTCGCCTATGTGGATCTGAAGATTAAAGTTTTCAAAAAGATTCGATTCAAAAAAATCAATGTAGCGGACTCCGATGCGCTCTGTCTCTTCCACGAAATCGGCTAGCTTTAACTTTTCCATAAACCAGCTCAATTCTCGTAAAATACTCTCCCATCCTGAATAATCCAATGGCCGGGTAACGAGACTGATGCAACGGGGACCCAGTTGAACAAGATAGGATGTCCCATGATATTGGAACAATGGCAAATCTCGCATGGCGGGCTCGCGCGACCTGATTTCCTCAGGAAAATCTGCCAAAGGCAACTTCTTTTGAATTGGATATTTTTCCTTGATTTGGGAATACAACAACCCTGGCACGACCTCCCAAGGCTCGGGGGATGAAAATCTTATCTCGAAAATAGCTTCCACAATCGGACATGGCGTGATCCTCAAGGGTAGCCGCTCTGGAATGTTGATTGGAAAACCCACTTCTTTCATATTCATTTTAATTTGTCCTTTTATTCAAAAAATACAACGCAACATTTTTCCTTTCTTCAATCGCCGCTTCTACTGCGCGTTTGGCGAGTTCTCGTAAGGTTGGCGCCTCTTGGCGGGCGTAGTAAGACTGGCGGATTAGGGAGACGATGTTCTCGCTATGATCAAGTAGAAATAAGCGCCCCTACAGAAAAATTCTATCTCCCCGTTCCGCGAACACCGCGAGGGTTGAAAATGGGGAGGGCGAACACGCAGGTTCGCCCCTTGCAGCGAGAGATACCAAGGAATGGATCTTGTTCCATTTCGGCACGGTTGCCTTTCTGATATCCGCCCTCTACCACTGTGATCAGACAACCAACCAACGAAAGGAAATCTATGAATCAATACGGTCACTTTGACGATGCGAACAGGGAATATGTGATCACTCGAGCCGACACGCCTCTGCCTTGGCTCAACTACCTCGGGCAAGATGAGTTTTTCGGGCTCTGCACCAACACCGCGGGGGGTTACACCTTCTGGAAAGACGCGAAGCTCCGCCGTTTGACCCGCTACCGTTACAACAACATCCCCATGGATCTCGGCGGGCGCTACCTTTATGTCAACGACAACGGCACGGTCTGGAATCCGGGCTGGAAACCGACCAAGGCCGCCCTCGACCGTTACGAGTGCCGCCACGGCATGGGCTACACCCGCATCAAGGGCGCGAAAAACGATATCGAGGTGGAAAATCTTTTTTTCATCCCTCCTGGCAAGAATGTGGAAATTTGCAAAACCACCGTCCGCAACACGGGCAAGACCGCCAAGACCATCCGTCTCTTTTCCTTCGTGGAGTTCTGCCTGTTTGAGGCGAACAACGACATGACCAATTACCAGCGCACCTATTCCATCGGCGAGGTGGAGGTGGAGGGTTCTGCCATCTACCACAAGACCGAATACCGCGAGCGCCGCAACCATTACACCCTTTACGCCTGCACTCGCCCCGTGGACGGTTTTGACACTTCGCGCGATGCCTTCGTCGGCGTTCACAACGGCCTGCACGAACCCCAAGCGGTCTTGAACGGAAAATGCACGAACAGCCTCGCGCATGGTTGGAACCCTATCGGCTCGCACCAGATCAATCTGACGCTGGCACCCGGTGCCGAGGAGTCTTTCGCCTTTGTGCTCGCCTATGTCGAGCAGGGAGAGACGCCTAAATTTGATGCGCCTTTCGTGATGAACAAATCCGTCGGCCAAGCCATCCTCAAAACCTACGCCACGCCCCAAGCCGTGGATGCCGCTTTTGCGGAACTCCGCACGCTTTGGGATTCGCTCCTCTCGAAATACCAAGCCACCTGCCCGAACGAACACGCCCAGCGCATGGTCAATACTTGGAACCAATACCAGTGCATGGTGACCTTCAACCTTTCCCGCTCGGCGAGCCTTTTTGAGACGGGCATCGGGCGCGGCATGGGTTTCCGCGACAGCAATCAGGATCTTCTCGGCTTCGTCCACATGATCCCCTCCCGCGCCAGACAGCGCATCCTTGACATTGCGGCGACCCAGTTGTCCGATGGCACCTGCTACCACCAGTATCAGCCCTTGACCAAGAAAGGTAACGCGGAGATCGGCGGCGATTTCTACGACGACCATCTCTGGCTCATCCTGAGCACCTGCGCCTACATCAAGGAGAGCAACGACTACACCATCCTCGACGAACCGATTGGTTACGCCGACCAACCCGGGAGCTGCAACACCCTGCTGGAACACCTCGAACTCAGCATCGCTTTCACTCTGCGCAAACGCGGGCCGAACAAGCTCCCGTTGATCGGGCACGCCGACTGGAACGACTGCCTCAATCTCAACTGCTTCTCCAAGGAACCCAACGAATCCTTCCAGACGGCGGGTGATGTCAAAGACTCGATCGCCGAGTCTGTCATGATCGCGGGCCTCTTCCTCTACGCCTCCCGCGAGATGGCGGGTCTCTACCAATCCATGAATCGTCCCGCAGATGTGAAGCGCATGGAGAGCGACTACCAAGAAATGCTCCAGGCCGTCGAAGGCAAAGGCTGGGACGGCGACTGGTATCTGCGTGCTTTTGACGCGGCGGGGCGCAAGATCGGTTCTTCCTCCTGCGAAGAGGGCAAGATATTCATCGAAAGCCAAGGCTGGTGCGTGCTCGGCGGTGCGGGGCAAGACAACGGTCGCGCCAGAAAAGCGATGGAGAGCGTGGACAAACACCTCTTCACCCCCAATGGTGTCGTGCTCCAGCAACCCGCTTACAGCAAGTATGACCTCAACTTGGGCGAAGTGACCAGCTACCCTCCCGGCTACAAAGAAAATGCAGGTATCTTCAGCCACAACAACACTTGGATCCACCTCGGTTGGTGTCTCCTCGGTGAAGGTGAAAAAGCTCTTCAATACTATCTGAGCATCTGCCCCTCCAACAAACAGGAGCAGATTGATACCTACCGTTGCGAGCCCTATGTCTATGCGCAGATGATCGCAGGGAAAGATGCACCAACCTTTGGCGAAGCGAAAAACGCTTGGCTGACGGGCACCTCAGCCTGGACTTTTGTGACTATTTCCCAAGGCATCCTCGGCATCCAGCCCGATTATCACGGCTTGCGGATTGACCCCTGCATCCCGAAAGATTGGCCTGGGTTCAGCGTCCGCCGCGAATTCCGCGGTGCGCTCGTGGATCTCACGGTGAAAAATCCGCAGGGCGTCTGCAAAGGGATCAAGCACCTCACGGTCAACGGTCAAACGATCTCAGGGAATGTGATCCCCGCCGACCTGCTCAAAAAGGGAGAGACCGTCAAGGTGGAAGCCGTCCTTGGTTGATTCTTTCAACGAACCCCGACTCATACGAGGCATCAGGCATCCGCCTGATGCCTTGTTTTTTGAGGGGAAATTCAAGCACCTGCCCTTCTAACCCCGTCTTCCGTCTCAAGATAGCGTTAAGAAAACTGAGCGCATAATTTGCATCAATACGCCTCATCACTCATCAGACCGTCTTGTAGAACAGTCTCAGCCCGTTTTGACGAGCGCCTGCTTGAGGCTCGATTCCATCTGCACCATCTCTTGGGCCGCCATGATCCGTTTGTCTTTGGCTTCCCGCGTGATTTGAATGGAGTCTTGGATCATGTTCAACAAACGGTCGTTCACCTCTTTCAGCGTCTCGATATCAATGACCCCACGCTCGATTTCTCGGCGGGCATCCGCATTGTTCTGCTGGACCAGCTCCGCGTTTTTGCGCAGCATCTCGTTGGTGGCGTCCGCCACTTTTTTCTGGGTATCAATCGCGTCGCGCTGGCGGTAAAGCGTGATGGCGAGAGCGATCTGCGATTTCCAGATCGGGATGGTGGTCAGGATGCTGGTCTGGATTTTGTTCACCAAACTCTTGTCCACTTCCTGCACCATGCGGATCTGCGGGAGGCTTTGCAAAGTGGCGGTGCGGGTCAGGCGGAGGTCTTGGATTTTTCGGTCCAGATCATCGCGCCGCGACATGGCATCGCGCGCGGCTTGAACCTCCAGAAGGTTGCCCGAAGCCTGGGCCTTCGCCTGCAGTTCGGGGATGAGGCGGGCGTTCCAGTCCGCCAAGGTTTTATCGCCGGCAAGAATATAGAGTTCCAGCTCGTGGAACTGGGCGAGGGCGGCCTTGAAAAGATTTTCCAGCAGAATGACATCGCGGCTCAACTGCATAGCGTGAGATTCCAGCGAAGCGACGATGCTTTCCATCTGGCTGCTCGTCGTTTCGTAGCGCTGGATAAATTGGGCGAGCGGGTTAAAAAAACGGGCGAGCAAGTTTTCGATCATCCCGCGTTTCTGGGCGCTGATCGAATCCACCCCGAGCCCCCGCACATGCGTGACGAGGTCGTTGAGCGTTTTGCCCGCGGGCCCCGAATCTTTGTTGCGCACATTTTCGAGAATCTGGTCGGACTGGCCAGAAAGTTTGCGCTGCGCTTCCACGCCAAAAACGAGGATGGACTGGGGGTTGTTGAAATCGAGCTTGGCGGCGAGATCGTCAATCCGTCGGATGTCTTCGGGGGAAAGCGGTTGCAGGTTCCCTGGGGCACTTTCTCCGATGACCGAAGGCATCACTTCCACGATCGTCGAAAGGCTTCTCTCGGGCTGGACGACGATGGCGGTTTGCCTGGGGTCTGCGGTTTGAGTTCGGGCGGGGGCGGGTTCAGTTTGCATAGCGTTTATTGGGGTTTGGTTTGTTGGATCAATTGCTCGACCACTTGAGCCGAAGGCATAGAGACAATGGAAGTGATGTTGTCGGGAATCCCTGGAATCCCCAGCTTTTGAGCGTTGAGCGTGATCGAGGCGTTGCCCGTCCGAAAACCGTGCTCCTCCCACGCAATCGCCTGAATCTGCGGGTCCTGCATAGCGACGAGAAGGCGTTTCCCTTGAGCGTTGACCGCGATCATCGGGTGGCTCGACCAGACCGTCGGGCGCGGGTAAAGAATCCGGAGCTTGCTTTGGATAGACTTCAGGAACTCGCGGTTCTGGAGGGAAAACTCGATGATCTGATTTTCGTAGCCTGCGGCGAGCGGATAGGCGCCCATGCCCTGCTTCAAATACT
>JAIFLJ010000006.1 GCA_020049135.1 bacterium
TTTAAAAAACGGTGCGGCAAGCCAGTGGTGTTAGCTGGGGGGCTTTCCCCCGAAAATGTTGGCGCAGCTATCGCCCGCGTGCGGCCTTATGCCGTGGATATAAACAGCGGTGTGGAAAGCTCGCATGGCATAAAAGACCATGACAAAATCAGGCGGGTCATCTTGGCATGCCGCGAAGCGGACAGGGCATGAAGGTCGTTTTGCTCAACACTTTTTCGGGCGGTTCTGGCGCAGCGCAGTCCACGCGCCGTCTGCATCTCGGGCTTCTGGGGGCGGGCATCTCATCCACGCTGCTGGCCGCGCAGCACTGCGGCGAGGGTGGCGGACGCGGCGTCGAAATACTGCGCCCCACCATCTGGCAGCGGCTCAGGGAACTCCGGTGGTGGGAGAAACGGGTGCTCCGACCATACCGCAAAACGCGGAATAAAGATGCCGTTTTTTCATTCAACCCAATGCGGATGGTAAAGCTTGATGCGTCGGCGGCATTCAGTGATGCCGACATAGTCCAACTCAACTGGGTGGGCTGGGGCATGTTGACGCCAGAACAGATCGGCGACATCCGTAAGCCGCTCGTGTGGCGATTGCCTGACCTGTGGCCGCTGACTGGCGGCTGTCATTACGCAGGGGAGTGCCGTCGCTACGAGGAGCATTGTGGGGCGTGCCCGCTCCTTGGTTCCAGTCGCGAAAAAGATGCGGCCAGCAATCTTTTCAAAAGAAAAATGAGTGCTTGGAAAAATCAACGCATAACATTTGTCGCCCCCAGCCGATGGATAGCTGACTGCGTGCGCCGGAGCGCACTTTTTCTTAATGGCCAGAACAGAGTTGAAATCATCCCTACCGGAGTGGACGCATTAAGGATGAAATTGATTTCCAGGAGAGAGGCACGCCAAAGATTGGGGTTACCGGAGGACGGGATATTTGTCGTTTTCGGAGCGGACGATGCAGCCAGCCCACGGAAGGGACTGCCGCTTTTGCTGGAAGCGTGTCGCATAGTCACCGAGCGGATCAAGAATACCCAACTGCATTTAGTTGTGTTTGGGGCGGGTTGCGAAAAGGTACAGTTCCCGCCTTCGCTACAAGTCCACACCCTCGGAAAACTCGCACCTGACAAATTGAACTTGGCGTATGCGGCTGGCGACCTTTTTGCAGCTCCATCGAAAGAGGAGAACCTAGCTAACACGGTTCTGGAAGCTATGGCGTGTGGCCGCCCGTGTCTGGCTTTTGGCGTGGGAGGGATGCCAGACGCCGTCATCCACGGCGAAAATGGATTTCTTGCCGAGCCATTCGACACGGGTTCCTTGGCCGCAGGGATAGAGCATATAACCGCAGACGCGGGCCGATGGAAACAGCTCTCTGAAAACGCACGGGAAAAAGTCGAAAAAGATTTTTCTTTGGAACGGCAAGTGCTGGACTATTCTAAGCTTTACCGTGATATAATAGAAACGCATGATAAATTTAAATCTTGGACTCGCCAGATAAGTCTTTAAAATGAACGAGTATGTCAACAAATGTTCATAAACCCGTAGAAGGGCTGAAGCCGCTCGCCACAAAAGAAGTGGCCGTGCCCAAGGATACCGTTATGGACGACCGCCTTAAAAGGCAGGTCAACAGCTTGGGTATGCGTTTTGTGGAATTGGTAAAGGACGGCATACAGTTTTCGGTTTGGCTCACACAGGTGCGGGACTATGCCGGATATGTGCGAGCCACAGGGGTGGAATGGGAAGATGCACCGTTCAAGCAAGGGCCAGGGCATCCTGCTGTCAAAGTGAGCTGGGAAGACGCCAGAGATTTTTGCAAATGGATGACCCAAAAGGAGAGGCGCGAAGGCGTGATAAAGCCAAGCCACGAATATCGCTTGCCCACTGATTTGGAATGGAGTCAGGCGGTAGGTCTCCCGAAGGAGGATGGTCTCACACCCCAAGAGCGGAGCGGCAAAATCAAAAATCTATATCCATGGGGCAAACAGTGGCCGCCGCCATGGGGGGCTGGCAACTACGCCCCTATTCTGAATGTGGATGATTACGACAAAACATCGCCTGTCGGTGTGTTCGCTCCAAATGCGCACGGACTGTATGACATGGGCGGTAATGTGAGCGAATGGTGCGAAGATTGGTATAATACGGACAATGTTCACAGGGTAGTGCGAGGCGCATCGTGGCGCATCTACAACCAGCCTTTCATGCTTTCATCGGACAGGTATTATGTGTTGCCCAACAGCAGGTGCGGCTACATAGGTTTCCGATGTGTTTTGGCTCCTATACCAATGTGATGCACTGGCGTGATACGGCAAAAAACTTCCTGATACTGCGCAAAAACAAATGTGTTCAGAAACCATCCTTTTCCCAGAAAAAGATTTTGACGGCTACATTTTTGATCTAGATGGCACGCTGGTGGATTCTATGCCGCTCCACTTTCATTCTTGGCGCGAAACATTACGCTCTTTCGGAGCCCCGTTTGAACTCACTTGGGAAACACTCGGCAGCATGGCAGGTGCAGGCCCGCGTCGCGTCGTGGAACTGCTGAACCAAAAATGGGGATGTGACTTACCGCCAGACGATGTGGCTGAGGAAAAAGAAAATTATTTCATAAAAAATATTTCAGGAATTCCCCCAATTCATCCAGTTTTTGAATTTGCTCGGGAACGCCATGCAAAAGGTAAACCTTTGGCCGTGGCCACTGGCTCGTGCGCTGAAGTGGCTGCGTGCCTCTTGCAAGGCATAGGTGGCCATGAACTTTTCCAGGCCATCATCACGCCAGCGGATGTGTCTAAAGGCAAGCCTGCGCCAGACATGTTCTTTTTAGCAGCAAAACTGATGGGGGTGGCTCCAGAAAAATGTGTGGTTTTTGAAGACGGCGTGCTGGGCATTCGCGGCGCGGAAGCCGCTGGCATGGAGTGGGTGTTCATCCCCTCGCCGTCCCCAAAAGATACACCCACGAAACAGTGTGAGCCTATAGCAAGGCATTAGGCGCGTGGGTGAGATGCACACGCCACATTCTTGCGCTTTGCGTATTACTTTCGAAATTCGGTTTCGATTTCGTTATTCGGTTTCACTCCCACCCTGCGTCTTTCCCTTGTCGCTGGCTTCGCCAGATTATGGAACTTGCGTGTTATGGGAAATCTGGAGCGGTGCTATCAAAGTGTGATTACAGAGCTGGCCCATGTCAGACCACCGCCGAACGCCACAAATAAAATGCTATCACCTTTTTTCACGCGCCCTTGGGATATCGCCTCATCAAGTGCCACTGGTATGCTTGCTGCTGAGGTGTTACCGTGATTTTGCACATTTATAAAAAAACGATCCGTCCCGATTTTCATCCTGTCTGCGATAGCCTCTATTATACGGATGTTGGCCTGATGGGGGATGATACAAGAAATCTGTTCGAGCGTAAGTCCGCTTCGTTCCAAAGCTTCAGTGGCAGCCTTGTGCATGCCGACCACAGCCACTTTGAAAACTTCGCGCCCGCTCATGTGCATGAAGACTGGTTCGCCCGGTTTTGGCGGGTGGTGCGACGGGGCGTCATTGGAGCCGCAGGAGAGGTGCAGGATGTCTGTGTGCCGACCATCGGCTCCCAAAACAGTCGAGCGGATGCCTGGCTGACCGCTGATATGTCTGAGGACAACTGCCCCAGCTCCATCGCCGAACAGGACGCATGTGTTGCGGTCTGTCCAGTCTAATACGGTTGATATTTTTTCTGCCCCGATGACCAGCGCGGTTTTGGCTGCACCTGTTTTGACGAACTGTTCACCAACGCTCAAAGCGTACATGAAACCGGAGCAGGCCGCAGTCAGATCGAACGCGGCAGCACCCGCTGAGCCCAGTTCTTTTTGTATCCAGCATGCCGTAGCGGGGAAGGGCATGTCTGGTGTGCATGTGGCCACGATAATCAGGTCAACTTCGGATGGTTGGACGCCCGCTTTTTCTAGGGCGCAGCGTGCGGCTTTTGCTCCCATAGACGATGTGGTTTCATCCGCGCCAGCGATGTGGCGCTGGCGTATGCCCGTGCGGGAGGCTATCCATTCATCGGAAGTGTCCACTTTTTTTTCCAGATCAGCGTTAGTCAACATCTGGTCAGGAGAATATGAGCCGACTCCGATTATGGAGATTGGCAGGATGGCCGATGTGGGATTCATGAAAAGCTGTCGCGTGGGTCTATTATGGTGAGGTGAGTGGTGCTACGGTGGGTTTGGCAGCATCTTTTGCTATCACAAGCCCGCAGGCCTGTATTCTTTCGACTATGTGCGGGTTGATCTTGTGTTGGACGGATTCTACGCCCACGCGGATGGCATTTTTGATGGCCTTTGGTGTGGAGGAGCCGTGCGCTATGATGCAGACGCCGTTGGTTCCTAGGAGGGGTGAGCCGCCGTATTCCTCATAGTTGGTTTTCTTTTTAATGTTTTGGAAAGCACTTTTGGCCAAAAAAGCACCGAGCATGCTGATCGGGCTTTTTTCGATTTCGTGTTTAAGCCAATGCATCATAGCCGAGGCTATGCTCTCGGTGGCTTTCAGCATGACATTTCCCACGAAGCCGTCTGTCACGACCACTTCTACTGGATTTTCAAAAAGGTCGTGCCCTTCCACATTGCCGCGAAAATGGATCGGCAGACTTCCAAGGAGCTTGAATGTCTCCTTCGTAAGTTCGTTGCCTTTCACATCTTCAGTGCCAATGCTCATCAGTCCAACGCGCGGTTTTGCGTAGCCCAAGACATATTCGGAATAGACCGACCCCATGATCGCGTACTGGCCGAGGTGGACGGGTTTTGCCTCAATGTTTGCGCCAGCATCAATCAGCACGAAAAGGTTAGTTTCCGTGGGGAGAACGGTGGCTATGCCAGGGCGTTCCACGCCTGGCAACATGCGGAGCTTTATTGTAGTGGCTGCGACTGCCGCCCCAGTATGTCCAGCTGAGACGACAGCATCCGCTTTGCCATCGGCTACCAGATCAACTGCTCGGCTTATTGACGAATCCTTTTTCCGGCGCACGGCATCAATGGCTGAATCACTCATCTCCACCACTTGCGATGCTTCGACAAACTCAATCTTGTCTGGCACAGAACCGTGCTTTAGGACTTCCTCCTTCAAGAGCGATTCTTTGCCGACAAGAAAAAGCTTTTCGATAGCCGGATATTCCTTCAGGGCTTGAAGGGCACCCGCCACTGGGTTTTGCGGTGCAAAATCACCACCCATCCCGTCGAGGGCTATTTTCATATTTTAAAGAAAAATCACGCAGCTTCCACGGTCATCACCTGGCGTCCGGCATAATAGCCGCAGGCTGGGCATGCGTGGTGCGAAAGCGTGCGACTCCCGCACTGCTGACAATTCACCAGCTTAGGCGCATGCCACCTATTTGCTGCCTTACGGCTGCGCATTCTCGATTTCGAACTTCTCCTCTTTGGAACTCCCATAATCAACCTCTATTTATTCAATTTTAATTTGTCCAGCGCCGACCAGCGGTCGCACAAAGGCGGCTGCTCAGTGTCAGGCGACAGGTTCTTCCAGCTTTCTCCAGTCACGGGACAACGATTTTCGGCGTCCAGCGAGCATTTCGAGTAAGCAGGAAGGTTAAGCAGAATGTCTTCTCGGATGCATTCCGTCAAGTCAACATAATCATCTTTTGGTTTTTCTATTAAAACAGCAAAATCGGGGATGCTTATTTTTATCGGCAGCGGCTGCATGCACCTCGTGCATATAGGGGAGCCAGAAACTTCGATTTCCCCCTGCACTAGGATATCGTCTCCGTTCATGTTTATTTCCAAGTCGTATCGCACGGGTGAGAACGACTGGCATTCTGTGCAGTCGAGCGTTTCGGGGGCGAGTTCGCCTGAAAGATGAAGGCCGTCGAACGGGATTTGTTTTAGATAAATTTTCATGGGAGATTTGTGGTGGAGTATTTTTGTTTAAGCGCGGCTTCTATATTTTGCGGGACATACGGCGAGACATCGCCGCCGAAGCTTGCCAGCTCTTTTATGAATGATGAGCTGAGAAAAATCAGGTGGTCTTTTGGCATCAGGAAAAGCGTCTCCAAATTCGGAGCCAGTTTGCGGTTGCTTAGGTTGAGCTGGAACTCGAATTCGAAATCGGAGATGAGGCGCAGCCCGCGCACCACGGCGGTCGCATTTTGCTTGCGTGCAAACTCCACCATGAGCCCGTTGAAAATAGTAACTTCCACGCGGTCGCCGAAGCGTAGGAGTGCCTCGCGTGCGAGATCGGCTCGTTCTGCCGCAGAAAAAAGAGGTTTCTTTTTTTCGTTGGGAGCCACCGCCAAGACCACGCGATCAAACAGCCTCAGTGCCCGCTCTAAAATGTCCATGTGGCCATTGGTTATCGGGTCGAAACTTCCAGGGTAAACCGCGAGCCGTTTGAGAGTGTTTTGTTCCATTTGATACAGTTATAAACGCTTTGGCGTGTTCTTCAACCCAGATTATGCAATAGCACGCGATGGGGTGTGTGATTAAAAGTGGGTGAGTCACCCCGTTCCTCGAACGCCGCAAGGGATGAAAAT
>JAIFLJ010000035.1 GCA_020049135.1 bacterium
TCTTTTAAAAACATCCGAAAGCAAGTCGCCTGTGAATATAGAAGAATGAACCACGGGAAAAATGTCATATATAATGCGCAGGATTTGAGCGTTAAGGGACTAATGCAATTATGCGCCCACTGAACGAAGCTAGGCTCTACGCCATCTTGGACGCCTCTTATCTTGGTGGTCGTTCCGTTGGGTTTTATGCCAGAGAAATGGTTTGTGGCGGAGCAGACATCATCCAGTTGCGTGCCAAAGGCGTCCCTCTGGAAACCGTGCGGGAATGGGCAATCTCCGTGCTTCCTATTACGAGGGATGCCGGTGTTCCGCTTATCCTCAACGACTACCCAGCATTAGCGGCAGAAACAGGGGTGGACGGAGTCCATGTCGGGCAGGATGATGTTTCCGTGCGGGATGCAAAAAAGCATGTTTCGTGCGTGGGGCTTTCTACACATTCGCTGGAGCAGGCCAAGGCCGCATGGGTGCTGCCCGTTCCGCCAGACTACATAGGTTTCGGCCCTTTATTTGCTACGCCTACCAAACCTGATTACAGGCCAGTGGGAACAGACGATGTGAGGGCTGTTTTCGAAATGTCTCCCATCCCGGTTTTTTGCATCGGCGGCATCAAGCTAGAAAACATCGCTGCCGTGATCGCCAGTGGTGCTAACAGGGCGGTAGTAGTCTCAGGCATAATGCAGGCCGAATTCCCGTCTGATTACTGCCAGAGCCTCAAACAAATACTGCTTGCAGGTGCTGTAAATGAAGTCTCGGCTTCAAAAAAAAATCTGCGCTGAAATCGCGGCTTCAGGCGGTGCTATCCCTTTCAGGCGTTTCATGGAGAAATGCTTGTATGATTCAGATGATGGTTTTTATGCCGACGCTGCGACGCGTCTTGGGAGAGACGGGCATTTTTTTACAAGCGTCCATGTGGGCGCAGTTTTTGGAGAACTTCTTGCCCGCTATTTATTTGAAAAATGGAATTGTTTGGGCTGCCCGCGCCAGTTCGATATAGTGGAGCAGGGGGCGAACGATGGCATGCTTGCAGCGGACATACTTGGGTGGGCTCGGGCAGAAGAGCCAGATTTTTTTCAGGCGGTGAGCTACCATATCGTGGAGCCTTTTGACCCCTTGCGCGAAACCCAAAAGCAGCGGCTTTGCGCAGCGGGGTTAGGTGCATCTACACAGTGGCATGAGTCGCTGGACGCTCTTGCTGACGAGTTCGTGGAAGGCGTTTTTTTCAGCAACGAACTGGTGGACGCTTTTCCCATTGATCTTGCGCAGTTCAAGGGCGGCACTTGGCGTGAAGCGAATGTTGTATGGAATGAAGTGCGTTTTGTTATGGAGGTGGGCGCAGCAGTTTCCCCGCTTCTTTTGGACGCCATCGCGCGGTGGCGTGTCCCGGCAATTGAAGGTTATATGGCGGAAATCCATTTGGCCGCAGAAGATTGGATGCGGCAAGTTGCAAGAGTGTTGCGCCGGGGGTTGGTTTTGACGCTGGATTATGGATGGATGGCTCACGAGTTCTATCGCGTAGAGAGACCGCAGGGCACATTAGCAGCTTATTACGAACACCAGCGCACCGCAGATTTATACGCTAGGGTGGGGGAGCAAGATTTGACGGCGCATGTGAACTTTTCGGCGTTGTCGGATGTTGGAGAACAGTTCGGCTTGCGCGTGGTGCAGTGGGGAGATCAGCACAGGTTTTTATCGGGCATAGCTGCACGGCAACTGCAAAGCGGCGGCACACTTTGGCGCGATCCGGCTAGGATGCAGGCATGGGTGCGTGCGTTTCAAAGCCTATCACACCCGCAACTTATGGGTGCCTGCTTCAAAGTGCTCGAACAGAGTAAAGGCGCAATCTGATGTTTTAGCGTGAGTTTTTCGCACGCGATGCCTGCCAGCTTTCCAACTCTACCCAACTGCAAATCAAGGCATGTCTTGGAGTGTTTCAGGATTTCTTTTCCACACGCAAATAGTGGCGTTTGCCGTACTTGATCACGCATGAAGAATCAACCATATGCTTATCGTCCGTACATTTGGATTCGTTCACTGAGACCGCACCCTGTTTGATCATGCGCCGCGCTTCGCTGCTGCTGGGGGCGAGCCCTGCGTTTTTTAGCAACTCCCAAATCTGTTGTGGGGCGGATATTTCGAAAGTCGGCATTTCCTCTGGCGTCTGCCGCTGAGAGAACTGTCGCTCCCATTCTTCCCTAGCGTGCATGGCGGCTTCAGCGGAATGAAATTGCGTGGTAATTTTTTGCGCGAGCCGTTTTTTCGATTCCATCGGGTGCAATGCGGGGTCGGTCTCTTCGCCGAATAGTATCCTGCCCCACTTGGCCATCAGATCGTCGCTGATGCTCATGGTTTTGCCGAACATCTCTTTTGGCGGATCCGTGACGCCTATGGTGTTGCCTAGCGACTTGCTCATTTTTTCGTGGCCATCCGTCCCTTCTAGGAGTGGTAGTGTCATCACCACCTGTTGCGGCATGTTCTCCTGCTCCTGAAAATCGCGTCCGACAAGCATGTTGAAAAGCTGCTCGCTCCCGCCCAGCTCCACATCTGCTTTTATCATGACGGAGTCCCAACCTTGCAGGACGGGGTAAACCAACTCGTGCAAGGCGATGTCCACGCCGCCGTGGAAGCGCTCCTTGAAGTCGCGGCGTTGCAGCATCTGCGCGACCGAGCGGCGGCTCAGGAGCTTTATCATGTCAGATGATGTGAGTGGCTCGAACCAGTGGCTGTTCCAGACAATTTCCGTTTTTTCCCTATCCAGTATTTTGAAAGCCTGTTCCTCGTATGTTTGCGCGTTGTGTCTGATGTCTTCTTCAGTCAGTTGCGGGCGCGTGCTTTTGCGTCCCGTGGGATCTCCGATGCGAGCCGTAAAGTCGCCTATGAGCAGGACGGCGGTATGACCCAAGTCTTGGAACTCGCGCATTTTGAAGAGCGGCACGGTGTGACCCAAGTGGATATCCGGTGCAGTAGGGTCAACGCCAAACTTGATCCGCAGCGGGCGGTTCTCGGAAAGTTTTTTGTGCAGGGCTTCAGCAGAGAGGATGGAGTCTATGCCACGGGTCAATTTTTGCATCGCTTCTTCAATATTATTCATCGCGTGGCAGGCTAGTGTGCGACAACAAAAAAGCGAGCCTCTTTTGGAGGCTCGCCTTTAGTTTTTCGCGGGGTTTGTCCCCGCCAATCATGCGATTTGCGCCGTTTATTTCTGGCCGGGACGGTACTCTTCGTCCAGCTTGTCGAAGGCACTGCCCATGGTGACCAAGTCTTCGCCGGGCTTGATGGTGTCGAACGCTGCGCGTTCGGCTTCGAGCTGTTCTGGCGAGTAGTTGGCTGCTTTGATGGAAAGGCCGATGCGGCGCTCCATACGATCCACCTTGATAATTCTCGCGGTGACTTCTTGGCCAGCTTTGAGCACATCCTTGACTTTTTCCACGCGCTCCTCGCTGATCTGCGAGATGTGGACGAGGCCATCAATATCATCCTGCAACTGAACGAACGCCCCGAAGGATGCCAGCTTGGTGATTTTGCCAGTGAGCATGTCGCCAATCTTGAAGCGTGTCTCGATCGTCTTCCACGGGTCTTCTGTGAGCTGTTTGAGCCCGAGGGAAATGCGCTGGTTGACCTTGTCAATCTCCAACACCTGAGCCTCGACTTCATCGCCCTTTTTGAGCATGTCAGAAGGGTGATTGATTTTGCGTGTCCAAGACATGTCGGACACATGTATCATGCCGTCAATACCATCTTCCAGCTCCACAAACGCACCGTAAGCGGTGAGGTTGCGGACGATGCCCTTGACCGTGCGGCCAACTGGGAAGCGGAGATGAACTTCGTCCCAAGGATTAGATTCGAGCTGGCGAACACCGAGCGATACTTTCTGCTCGTCGGGGTTGACATTGAGGACTACTGCATCAACTTCCTGCCCGACCTTCAGGACATCCGATGGGCGTGCGATACGTTTTGTCCAAGAGAGTTCGGAAATATGTATAAGACCTTCGATGCCAGATTCGATCTGCACGAAAGCTCCGTAAGGAAGGAGATTGGTGACGGTGCCTTTGACTTTGGTTCCGACGGGCATCCGCTCCGCGATTTTTTCCCACGGGTTTTCGGTTTTTTGCTTGAGTCCAAGCGAGACGCGCTCTTTTTCGCGATCCACATCAAGGATAATAACATC
Source organism: bacterium (assembly GCA_020049135.1). Classification (GTDB taxonomy): domain Bacteria; phylum Verrucomicrobiota; class Verrucomicrobiia; order JADLBR01; family JAIBCM01; genus JAIFLJ01. Next base: position 4,166 of record JAIFLJ010000035.1, read on the forward strand.
AACCTCATCGCCCACTTTGAGCATTTCTGACGGGTGGTTGATGCGGTTCCAAGACATGTCGGTGATATGGAGCAGACCGTCGAGGCCGTCCAAGTCCACGAATGCGCCGAAGTCTGTGATGTTTTTGACCAAGCCTTTGACATTGCTGCCTTTGCTGATCGTGTTGAACAGTTCAGCGCGTTTGCGGCTCCGCTCTTCTTCGAGGATTTCGCGGCGAGAAACCACGACATTTTTCCGGTCGTCGTTGAGTTTGACGATGCGGATTTGCATCGGCTGTCCAACGAATTGGTTGAGATTTTTCGGGGGGACAATATCAATCTGCGAGCCAGGCAAGAACGCGTCGCAGCCGATGTTGACGATCAGGCCGCCTTTGACCACGGAGCGCACTTTGCCTTCGATAATGCCGCCTTCTTCGTGAATTTTGACGATTCGTTCCCAATTCTGGCGCTGGTCAGCCTTCTCTTTGGAAAGCACCACGCAGCCTTCGTCGTTTTCAAAGCGCTCAAGCAAAACCAGCACTTCGTCGCCGACTTTAACTTTGTCCGGCTCATCGAACTCGTTCTTGGATATCACGCCTTCGCTTTTGTATCCGATGTCCACCAAGACTTCACGCTCGCGAACTTGGAGGATTTTTCCTGTGACGATAGTTCCCTCTACAAATGATTTTGGTGACTTTGTGAGGAGTTCATCCATGATTGATGCCATAATTAGATGACAGCTTTCTGACTGTCCTTCCAGCTTGCCGTCCCTTTTTCTATTTCGGGTCAACCCGGCTGGCGCGGTGTTTTTTGCATTTCACCCGGCCTGCCGCACGACAGACTTCCTCGGGTGAGGGGCACCGAGTCCACGCATGTTGCACATGCAGTTTACGCAGGTTACGGGCTCCTACCTACCATTGCCGAACCCTGTGGATTCAGTAAAAATAGGGCGCACACTCTGGGCGATTTCAGCAGACAGTCAAGTGCTTTTTCCGCATTTTTTACCGTTGCAACCTCTGTTTTTGTGCGGCGATTAAGCCGCATTTATTTGCCAGTTATCCTTCGTTAGTGTAAAAAAGCGGCCATGCTGCCAGAAATAAAAACTGCGATCCCTGGTTCGCGTTCCATAGATTTGGCAGAGGATTTGAAGCGACACGAATCCAGAAACATCACTTATTTTTCAGACGGTTTTCCCGTTTTCTGGGAGAGAGCCGAAGGAGTAAATGTTTGGGATGCCGATGGAAATAGATTTTTGGATTGGACTAGCGCCTTCGGCGTGGCTGGGCTAGGTCACGGCGCATGTGCTCTAAGGGATGCAATATCGGAGCAGGCCGGACGCCTTTGGCACGCCATGGGCGATGTCCATCCCACGGCTCAAAAAGCAGCACTGTGCCGCGAGCTTGCAGAAATCACATTTGGCCGATGGCGGGACGGCGATGACGCCAAAGTCATCCTCGCCAATTCGGGGTTCGAGTCGGTGGAAGCTGCGCTGAAGACCGCTTTTTTGGCTTCGGGCAAACCGGGCGTGATTGTTTTTGAGGGAGCTTATCACGGGCTGGGCTACGGCGCATTGACTGCGACTGGGTTGCCCGAGTTCAGGCGTCCTTTCGAGAGCCAGCTTGCGGGGTGGGCGCACACTGTTGCATACCCGTACTGTTTCAGATGCCCTTTTGGCCAAAAACCAGAACTGTGCGAGCAAGTCTGCCTAGAGCGTATAGGTAGAGAGATCGCCGAGCATGTCGCCAATCACTCGATAGGTGCGATTTTGGTAGAGCCGATACAAGGGCGAGGTGGCGAGGTGGTGCCACCTCCCGAGCTTCTTCCATTTTTAAGAAAAACTGCCGATGATCTCGGGCTGCTCCTGATTCTGGATGAAATTTACACTGGCTTCTGGAGGACGGGCTCATTTTTTGCGTGCGAGGCGCGTGGCGTGGTGCCAGATATGATTTGCCTCGGCAAAGCACTGACAGGCGGTTTCCCCCTTTCCGCGTGCGTGGGGCGCAGGCGTTGCATGGATGCGTGGCCTCTTTCACAGGGCGAAGCTTTGCATACCAGCACTTATCTCGGAAACCCGCTGGGCTGTGCGATGGCACTGTCCTCTCTGACGGAATGGCGGCGCAACGGATGGGGCGAGAAAGTTTTTGCGCTTTCCAAGATTTTGGAGGACGGCTTGCACGGGCTGCAAAGAAGAGTTGTAGGAGCCGGCGATGTGAGAGGGCGCGGCGGGCTGTGGGGAATCGAAATTATAGGTGAAGATGGCTCGCCTGACCCCTTTCGGTGTGGAAAAATTATCGAGAAAGCGCTGGCTCGCGGGATTTTGAATTTAGGGGGCGGGAGGCATCACAATGTGCTTACA
>JAIFLJ010000154.1 GCA_020049135.1 bacterium
ATCCACGGGCGTAGCTGGGCCAGGCAGTGGCACTGCAGAGAAGCCTGCCGGGCTCTGCTGGTTGGGTTTTTGTTCCGCAATCGAAAAAAAATCGCTGAGAAAACATCTCGCCACGGAAAGAGAATCATTTAAGTATATGGCATCGCAGCAGGTGCTGGACGGGCTGAGACGGACTCTGCTCATGTTAGGCGCAGCTAAATAAATAACGGCGGTATCAGAGGAGAAAACATTATGGCAAAAGGTGCGGAGAAATCTGAAAAAGAGAACAAGGCGGCAGCTTTGCGGGACAAGAATTTGGACTTGGCTATTCAAGCAATAGCGAAGCAGTTCGGCGAAGGCTCAATAATGGTGCTCGGCGACAAAGACCAGCGCCTGAAAGTGGAAGTGATCCCCACCGGCTGCATAGTGATTGATAAAGCATTGGGCGTTGGTGGCTTTCCTCGTGGTAGAATCATAGAAGTTTACGGGCAGGAATCATCGGGAAAAACCACTCTGGCACTCACCATAGTAGCTGAGGCGCAAAAGGCGGGTGGCGTTGCAGCTTTCGTGGATGCCGAGCACGCCCTCGACACGGCTTACGCCAGAAAATTGGGTGTCAAAATCGAAGAGCTTCTCATCTCACAACCCGATTCGGGCGAAGAGGCACTGACCATCACTGAAATGCTCCTGCGCTCCAACGCAGTGGATGTGCTAGTGGTAGATTCCGTAGCCGCACTCGTGCCTAAGGCAGAGCTGGAAGGAGCCATGGGCGATGCCACGATGGGCGGGCAGGCTAGGTTGATGAGCCAAGCCATGCGGAAGCTGACCTCCGTAATCTCCAAGGCTAAGACGGTTTGCATTTTCACAAACCAAGTGCGCGACAAAATAGGCGTCATGTTCGGCAACCCAGAAACTACCACTGGCGGCAAGGCACTCAAGTTTTACGCCTCCATGCGGCTTGATGTGAAACGCATCGGGCAGATCAAGTCGAGTGATGGCACGAGCATAGGTAGCCGCGTGAAAATGAAAGTGGTAAAAAACAAGGTTGCCCCGCCATTCACCGAGGCGGAGTTCGACATTCTTTTCAACGAAGGTATCTCCCGCGAAGGGGCGCTCATTGATCTGGCCATTGAAAAAGGCGTGATCGAAAAGCGCGGGGCGTGGCTCTCCTTCGATGGGCAGCAGCTCGCCCAAGGCCGCGAGGCGGCTCGTGACGAGATCAAGAGCAAGCCCGAGTTGCGCGATATAATATACGCGAAAACCATGGAAAAAATCAACGGAGCACCAGTCCAAGAGAGCGCCTGATTTTTTGCAGGAAAAAATCTTCGTATATTTATGTTGCGTCCAAACCTAAACCTGATAGGTTTTACGCCCCTTTATGGCCAAGGATAAGAAAAAAGACAAAAAGAAGGATCGGAAAAAAGAGAAGATGGTGGATAAGAAATCCGCTGTAAAAACTCTGGGTTCCAAGGATCTGAAGAAAAAAACTCCCTCCAAGAAGGAGACCACTAAAAAAGAGGTTTCCAAAAAGGAGAAAAAGGAGTCCAAAGAAAAAGTGGCGTCTAAAAAAGATGTCAAAAAAACGGCTGCTGTAAAGACCACCAAATCGGTGGGCAAGCCAGTGGAAAAAGCACCCAAACAGCCCATTTCCGTCAAATCCCCAGTTAAGCCAGTGCTCAAACCTGTGGTTGCGACAAAGCTGCCCCAAGCATTTTTAGATTTGCAGAAGAAGAAGCTCCAGCAGTTGCGGGACGCCCTTCTTGACCAGATGCAGGATGTGGCGCAGGACAGCCTCCGTTCGGCTTTCGAAGGCGGCGGCGGGGCGGCATTCGGCCAGCACATGGGTGATGCTGGGAGCGATGCGTACGAAAAAGATTTTGCACTCACATTACTTTCGCAAGAGCAAGATTCGCTCTACGAAATCGAAGAGGCTATCAAGAGGATAGAAGGCGGCACCTACGGCGTATGCGAGATGTCCGGCGAAGCGATTCTTAAGGCTAGGCTCGAAGCCATACCGTGGGCCCGTTTCACAGTCAAGTGCCAAGCTGAAGCCGAAAAAAACAACCGTGGGCGCAATAAGTGGGATTCCACACCGCACTTCATGGATGTGAACGATAGTGCTGATGACGATGACGATGACGATGCGGACGATGAAGGACGCAACAAATCTAAAGACTAAGAAAAAAAAGAAAAAAGGACTACTATGGCAATGATGACCAACAGACCAAAACGCCGATTGAACCGTTCGTTCCCGAAGCGGCGTATAGACATCAACTCAGGGGCACTAGATTTTAAAAATGCCGAATTCCTGAAAAAATTTATAACCGAAAAAGGCAGAATCATTCCGCGTCGCGTGACTGGAATGCCAGCCAAGTTGCACCGCAAACTCAATCGGGCCATCAAACGCGCCCGCCAAGCTTTGTTGGTCAAATAAAAAGATAAACTGAATGTGAAGAGGCGTTGTGCCTCTGTAAGAAAGAAATTATTTTATGGCCAGAAAATGTGAAGTGACAGGAGTTAAGCCAGTAATCGGCAACCGTATAATACGGAGCGGTAAGGCGAAGAAAAAAGGCGGTATCGGTATGCATGTGACCGCCATCACGAAGCGGAAGTTTTTCCCGAACTTGAAGGAAAAACGCATTTTTGTTCCAGAGTTGGGTCGTTTTGTAGCAGTCAAGCTGACGGCTCGTGCGCTCAAAACGGTTTCCAAAAATGGGGCTTACACCGTTTTGAAAAAAGCTGGCGTGGTCTGAAAAAATAGATCTCTCGCTGGTCGTTTTATGCAAAGGGCTGCCTTGGAAACTTGGCGGCTCTTTTTATATTGAGTCCAGATTTTGCATTTTCTAATGCAAAGTTTTGGTTAAAGCCAGCGATAGCCGAAAGACAGATTTTATCCCGCCAAAACTATGGTGGGTAAACTGGCGGTAACGGGTGGAAAGACGCAGCAGTTTTTCATCCCAGCAAAAGAGGTTGATTTTTTGTTTTTGGGCGGGAATAATCCAACGCCTTCCAAGTGAAGGATAAATTGTTTGGGGAGAAAAATGAAAAGATTTTTATTGTTGGGAACGGTGCTGGTTCTAGGTGTTTGCTTGTCGGGCTGCCTTTTTGACGATGGGCAGAAAGCCACTCAAAGCAAGGCGGACTCCACGCCGACCAGACAAGACCATTCAACGCAAACATCCGAGTCCCAAGACCCATCTAAACCCGTCGTCCCCGTCGTCTCCGCGCAGGTCAAGCAGCTCCCTGGCTCCACCACACTGGATGAAAAAGAAGTCGCTGTCCTTGAGACCAAATTCGGCAAAATCATCATTGAGCTGAACGACGAACTAGCACCGCGCCACTGCGAAAATTTCCGGCGCAACATCCGCACCAACCTTTACGACAGCACCACATTCCACCGCGTGATACCAGGGTTCCTAGTCCAAGGCGGCGATCCCAACAGCAAGGATGATGACAGGGCCAACGATGGGCTCGGCGGCACAGGCTATACGATCCCCATAGAGAAAAAACTACCGCACAAACGCGGCGCGGTAGCCATGGCTCGAAAGCCAGACAATGTGAATAAAGACCGCGCATCCAACGGGGCACAATTTTATATTTGCATCGTTAATGTCCCTTATCTGGACGGCAAATACAGCGTCTTTGGCAAAGTTGTTTACGGCATGGATGTGGCCGACAAGATCGCCAGCGTCCCGCGGGACGAGCGCGATAACCCCTTGGAACGCGTGGAAATCAAAGCGTCCATCATGAAGTACAGGGACGCGGTGCGGTAATTCATTTTTCCTTCTGTTCCTTGTGTGTGGCAAGGACAGTCCGCCGTTTTCTGCGTAGGGGTTCAATTCCGAATACATTCGGTTTTGCTGCTGCCAAAATTCGGGTTGAATCAATGCAATTGGCGTTGCTTAATTAAAGGTATAACCATGCATGAGCGCACGCGATCTATGCAAAATTGCCATGAAAAGTGAACCGGACAAAAAAAGGAGGCTCGCCGCATGTTGGTTGCTCGCGGTATTACTCCCTTATGCTACGATGCCGTGCGGCGTGATGGCCAACCCTTTCGGTGGCTCCGTGACGGCGGGTTCCGCAACTTTTTCTGGAGGTGCAGGCATACTCACCATTAACCAATACAGTGACCGTGCGATCATCAACTGGCAGGATTTTTCCATCCAACACGGCGAGCTGACGCAGTTCATCCAGCCTTCATCTGCGGGGGCAACGCTCAACCGCGTGACGGGTCTCAACCCTTCAAGCATCCACGGGATACTACAGGCCAACGGCCAGATTTATCTGGTGAACCCAAACGGCATTTTGATCGGACCCACTGGCGTGATAAACGCGCAATCGTTTATCGCATCAACGCTGGATGTGCTGGATAGCGAATTTATGGCTGGTGGAGCGATGCGGTTTTACGGCTCATCGCAGGCTAAAGTCGAAAACCTCGGGACGATCACCGCCGCTGGTGGAGATGTTTTTCTGATAGGACGGGAAGTCTCTAACTCCGGCACTATCCGCGCTATGGGCGGGACGGCTGGCTTGGCTGGCGGAAGTGAAGTCATTTTGTCCCCGTCTGGCAGCGGCAGCGGCAAGATCGCTGTAGCGGTCGGCTCGGCGGCTGGAAACGCATCAAACAGCGGAACTATTGAGGCTTTGGAGGCGGAAATACGGGCAGCAGGAGGGAACCCCTACGCCTTGGCGATCAACAATACAGGAATCATAAAAGCCACGGGCGTTTCCAGTAAGGGTGGGAGGATTTTTCTAACGGCGAAATCTGGGCGCGTGCGCGATGCGGGCCAACTCGAAGCTGTCGGGAAAAATGCAGAGATATTTTTGAAGGGCGACCAAGTGGAAAAAAGGGGATTTGCCCATGCACGCGCCAGTGGCGGAGATGCACGCGTCGAGATGTCGGCATCCGGGGCGTTTGTGCAGAACGGCATCATCGAGGCCATTTCCGATGGCGGAGCGGCATCGGCCATACTTCAAGTCGGAGGTATGCTTGAACTAGGCGGTGGCATAACTGTTTCTGGGGCGCAAGGGAAGTTACTTGTTCAAGCAAACAGAGCCGACATAACGGCAAACTTGTCTGCCACCGCGCAAAACGGCGTGGCGCAAGTCAGCGTGCTGCTTGAGACTTATGGCATACAGTATTCGTGCTCCCGCATTTCGGCAAACGGTGGGCAGGGTGGAGAAATAATTTTGGAAACAGCCGCCACGCCGCAAGAGTGGCGCGGGGATGCCTCTTATGCAAGGCACGGCTGGTTTTTGTCAGGCGAAATAACAGCCACAGGCTCCTCTGGCATTGGAGGGACAGTGCATGTGCTCGGTGACAAGCTAGACCTCTACGGTGCATCTATTGATGTTTCAGGTGCCGCTGGCGGCGGAAATATCAGGGTGGGTGGAGACTTTAACGGCGGCACGCTCCAGAGAGCCGGCCTCACGACAGCTAACTCCTACACCGTGCTGATGGCCAATGCAACAGTGTCTGGCAGCGGTGGGTCGGTGGTCGTCTGGTCAGATGAAACAACGCTTTTCTCAGGGGCGGTTTACGGGCGCGGCATCGGCGGGGATGGCGGATGGGCTGAAATTTCTGGAAAAGAAACTCTTTCATACGGCGGCACGGTGTTAGATTTGGGTTCTGCGGGAGGCAACGGCGGGCGCGTGCTCTTTGACCCAAAAAACATCACCGTCAGTGATTCGATGGGAGGAAATAACGGGGAGTTCGTGGATCCGCACAAAGCGTCAGGAAACTCGTTCGGCCAAAACATCGTCGTACTGAGCAACGGCAATGTGGTAATAACCGTGCCGGGCGACGATTTCGCTGCCAGTAACGCGGGTGCCGTCTATTTGTTTAACGGGATAACTCACTCGCTGATCAGCACGCTGCGCGGCAACCGCACTAGCGACCAAGTCGGCAGCGGCGGCGTGACAGCTTTAAACAACGGCAATTTCGTCGTCGCCAGCCCGCTGCTTGACAGGGAAGGTCTCACCGATGTCGGCGCGCTCACTTGGGGCAGCGGCTCGGCAGGTGTTGCTGGTTCCGTCATGGTCACAAACAGTCTTGTGGGCATGCGCAATAACGACCAAGTTTCAAGTGGCGGCATTACCGCTCTCAGCAACGGCAATTTTGTAGTCCTTAGTCCGCTTGTTGACAGGGAAGGAATCTCCAACACGGGCGCGGTCACTTGGGGCAGCGGGACAGCAGGAATAACTGGAGAAATCTCAGCTTCCAATAGCCTCGTAGGCGTCCGCTCCAACGACCAAGCGGGCAGTGGTGGTATTGTCGCACTCAGCAACGGCCATTACCTCGTTATTTCCACATCATACGACCGCGATGCCGTCACGGACGCGGGCGCAGTTTCGTGGGGCAATGGAACAACGGGATTGGCAGGCGAAATATCCGCCACCAATAGCCTAATCGGGCAGCGTTCCGGCGACCAAGTCGGCAGCGGCGGCGTCACTCTCCTGAGCAACGGCAACTACATCGTCCGCAGCCCGCTTTTCGACCGCGATGGCGTGACGG
>JAIFLJ010000228.1 GCA_020049135.1 bacterium
CTGATTCCATACCTCCCACACTGCCAGACAAAGAGCACGCTATTTCCCAACTCTGGTTTGCTCTACCTCACCCACTTTTAATCACACCCGACGCTGGCCAGCTAAGAAAAAAGATTTTATCTGTAGAAAATAGAGTGTGGCGCAGGCGTTCCTGCCTGTGTCTTCCGAGGTGCATTTTGCACCGTTGCGTGAGAAAAGAAGCGGACAGGAATGTCCGCTCTCCATCCAGAATGGAGCGGTGGCATCTTGCCGCCGAAATCGGAAAAGACGGATAAAAGAAAAAAATATTGCTACCATTCCCGTTGCGAATATGATGGGAAAAGTTCTTTGAAGAATATGGGGTTAGGCGGATTCCGCCTAAAACAAAGCGAGCGAAGACAGGGAACACCGTGCAAACCGGTGACAGTCGCGCTACGGTAACAAGTGACAATCTCTCGGTTCCCATTTTGGGAATACAAGCCAGCGGGAAAAAATCCCGTGAAGGCGGCAGAGTGAGGATGGGGTAATTCCAATGAGCTTTTAAGATGATATTAAATGACGCAAAAATGACAAGTCAGTTAGTCTCATTTTGAAAGCTCATTGGAATAAGTAACCTCGGCAGCTTGGAGTCCGAATATCTGTTCGATCGCGCTCATGTCGCCTGCCCGCGTGTGCGGGGTGGCGAAAAAACTTCATCGCAAGAGTGAAGCGTGGGAATGAAGAGGAGAAATACGCCCGACAAAATCGGCGGGCGCAAGTTGTCCGCTTCTTTTTCACCAAAAAAAAGGAGTGGTCAAAATGAAAAAAAATATGGGATGGGTGAACTCGTTCGCCCTGATTTCTTTGTTAGTGGCTAGTTCGGTCTGCCAAGTAGTAGCTATGCCTTCGTCTGAAACTAAAACAACTGAAAAAAAATCGCCTCTTGGCATCGTGCTCGTGGCCTTCGGGACAAGCACGGACGCAGGGGAAAGAGCCTACGGCCCGATAGAAAAAGCCGTGAGGGCTGCATATCCAGGGGCATCCGTCAGGCGGGCTTACACATCAAACATCATCCGTAAAAAGCTCGCAGCGCAAGGCAAGAAAACACTTTCTGTGGACGAAGCTCTTGACCAGTTACAAAAAGAAAAAGTCAGCCGCGTGGCTATCCAGTCACTGCATGTCGCGGTGGGAGCCGAGTTTGAGGAAATGCTCTGCGACATAAACCGTTTCCAAACGGAAAGAAAAAAGCCTTTCACCCAAATATACATAGGCAGACCTCTCATCGAGAGCAGGCAAGACATCAACTCTGCCATTCGCGCTTTGCGTGCGGATATGCCAGCCGAACGCAAACCTGAAGACGGGGTTGTTTTCATGGGGCACGGCAACAACAGTGGGCAGGGAGACACGACCTACTTGGCTATCGGCGCAGAACTCCAGCGCCACGACCCAAAAATGTTTTTGGGGACTGTGGAAGGTGCGCTAGAATTTGGCGAAATATCGCGTGCCGTTCAGTCTGTCGGTATAAAACGGGTATGGCTCCAGCCGATGATGATCGTAGCAGGCGACCATGCCATCAACGACTTGGCCGGGGATGAGCCAGACTCGTGGAAAAACATGTTTGCCAAAATCGGCGTATCAGCGCAGCCGCGACTCCGTGGCTTAGGCGAAGTGCCGGGCATACCGGACATCTTCGTGAAGCACCTGCAAAAGGCTATTGAAAAGAGCCATTAATACGGCGTAATCACAGCAGTGAAAAAGCACCGCCGCACGCCGGGACAAAATTTTTGGAGAAAAAGTGCCCTAGCACTTTGGCTTGTCTTGGCTGCGGCTGGCTCGCTTTGTGTGCTTGCGGAAATGTCAGTCAAAGGAAGGAGCCGTGTGCTTGATCATCTGTGGGAACTTTTCTGGTCGGTCGGACTCATGGCGTTCGTCGGCAGCATCATAGAAATAAGGAATTGGACAAGGTTCGTCTCTTTTCTGGTCGGCCCGCTGGCACGCTTCGGCAGGCTGCCTGATTTGGCAGGGGCAGCCATGCTGACCGCCTTGTTTTCTGACAAGGCAGCAAGCAGCCTACTCTCTACCGCCTACGGGGACGGTCATCTCTCACGCCGCTCCATGCGCATAGGCGGCATGTGCAACAGTTACTTCGCTTTTCTTTCGCACTCGCTGCGTGTCCTCTATCCTGTCGTGGCCGTGTGCGGTTGGGCTGGCACCATCTATTTCGCCCTCCAGTTCTCCACTGGCTTCTTGTTTATCCTCCTGCTTCTTTACTGGCATCGCCGCAGTGTAGGCACTGGGGAACTGGAAAACAGCCCAACTGAGACGCCACATATTCCTGTCTCGGATAAGTCGTCATGGCCAGAAGTTATAAAACAATCGGCTTGGCGCACATCGCGGATTATGTGGAGGATGTTGATCGTCACCGTTCCGCTTTATTTAGGTGTGACATATTTGCAAAAGCACGGCGCGTTCGAGGTCATTGAAAAATGGATGCCCTCCGGGCGGCACGACTTCTTGAACGCTCAAGTTGTGGCCATAGCCGTCGCGCAACTCGGCGGACTCGTAAGTGCTGCAACGATTGCTGCTGACTACCAGCAACACCAAGGATTAGGGACTTTGCAGGTGCTTCTCGCTTTTTTACTGGGCAGCCTATTCGGAAATCCAGTTCGAACACTCCGACGCAACCTCCCCTCAGCCATGGGGATTTACCCGCCAAAGGATGGCTTCGTCATAGTTGTCACCATGCAGGTAGCACGAGCCGCTATCTGTGCCGTGCTAATCGCCCTGGTATGGTTGCTTTTGCTTGCAGGTTTCCGCTGATCACTGGGACCGCCGGCGTCACGCCGGCTCTTCTGATTTTACCGACAAGATGCCAGCGGAACGGTGACGATCCCAGTTGATACTAATGACACGGAAGACACACACATGATTGCCTGCGCTACTTTCCTAAAAAAACATCCAGCGTAGCCTTGGCTCCCGTGGGGATTTTTCGTTCAGGATTACGCAAGCTTAGACGGATTCGAACCGTATTACTGGCAGCATCTGTGACAGGCGAAACAAACTCCAGCAATGCAGGAAAAGAGCCTTCCGCATCAATCAGCCTCAACACCGTTTCTGCGCCTTGCTTGAGTCCGTGCGATTGCTCAGGCGTCAGATAAAGCTGAAGGGATAACCTCTCCATCTCGACCACCGTAACCACATGTGGCGAGGCTGGAGAGACGCTCTCTGAAAGGTGTCGTTTTATTTCTGTGACAACCCCCTCCACTGGGCTGCGCAGTGTGCGCGATTCTATCTGAGCCTCAAGGCGTTTGACTTTGAGTGCTTGGACACGAAAATCCATCTGAGCCTTATCGAACTCCTCCGATGAAAGCCTCCCTTGCTGCTTCAATTCCTCGTGTTTGGCGAAGCGTTTTTGCCAGTGCTCCAGCAGTGCTTTTTCGATGGCGAGTTCTTGATCCATGACGCGGCAATCCAGACGCCCGAGGAGCTGGTCTTTTTTGACGGTCTCACCTTCGATAACAAACAGCTCGGCCAGAATGCCAGACTCAGAAACGCAAACTTTAATCGTCTGATACGGCTCAATGTAGCCGAAGGGCATCTCTCCAGCACACGCGATGAAACAAGAGATGCAGAAAAATGATGCCGCCACCGCCATGCGCGATGCACCTGCACCGATGGAAGACTGGAGAAATGCCTTTATCATTGCTGAGATGTGTAGCTTGCACCATGTAAACCCGCAACAGCTAATCCAGCGCGGAAAAACATGAATACCGAAATCGCGAGTTTAATCCGAAAGGCCGACTGGAGCAAACGGTGCTGCTTTGGTTTGGGCAGTTTTGATGGTTTTTTGTGGTGGCAGTGAAGTTGAAGATTTCGCTTCAGGTGCTGCGGGGACAGGCTGTGCGGGCGCATCCTTCTTTTCCTGTTTTTCAGGGGTGACTAGAGGTTTCTGGGCAGGTTCCACAGCATGTTCCGAATCATGTTTTTGGCTGTGGTCTGGTTTGATTATTACGGAAACACCCTCTTCTGTTTTTGAAGTTTTATTGGCTGTTGCTGGGGCATCTTTTGTTTTTGTGGAAGACGCCTTTTCAAGGGGCTTGGATGGCGATGCAACAGCACCTTTCCTCTTCATCTCCAGCTCGTGTCTGGGCAGATCGTCTTCATCATATTTCTTTTTGACATCTATATCCTCGTAGCGGAGCAAGATGCCCTGCGAACGCTGGAGCGATATGAGGGAGACTTGGTATGTTGTCATGCTTTGCAGGAACGCTTCTTCGGCCTTCGTTTCACGGTCTTGCGAGTCCAGATAAAACTCTATGTAAGCAGATGTTTCCATGTTAGCCGTAGTTTTCAGATCGCGGCGTGCGCGGAGGTCTTCTAGCTCCTCCTTGGCAGAGGCCATGCTCTCGTATTTGGCCTGCAACTCTTTCCATGCCGTATTGACCTCGCGAACGGCGACTTTCACTTCGAGCAAAACTGTCTGAACCGTGGTGCTGAGCTGCTGAAACTGCTGGCGCAGTTCTATGCGGCGGCGGAGTGAGCGGGCTTCGGCTACATTGTTTTCCAGAGGGTATTCGAAAAGGAACCCAGCGGCGTATCCAGGGTCTGCAATGCGTAGTTGTCTATCCACTGCCCCACAGATTTCCGTGTCTTCGCGCAGGCCAGCCACATAGGTTTCGAAGAAGAGGTTGAGCTGTGGGAGTAGTTCGTTCTTTTGCATTTTGTTGCGGATGGCAGCCGAACGGAGTTGCTTGATCGCTTGCGTGATTTCGGGGCGTTGCTCCAGTGCAACCATGGCGCAATTCTGCGCATCGGCAGAAGGTGCCGAAAATATGAGCATGTCGGACGGTGAAAGTTGCAAATTTCTTTTATCGGCCATATCTGGGTCGTTCACTAGGGCACGGATGCGGTCTTGGGAATTGCGCACGCCCATTTCGGCTCTGACGAGATCTGCCTGCCTCGAAGAAAGTGCGGAGCGAGCGCGGAAAAGCTGTGCCCTATTGGCATCGAAATCTTTGCGTGCTTCCAGCTCTTCAAGGACGGCTTTTGTTTCGTTCACCAGCTTATGTTTTTGCAGGTAGAGCGAGCGAGCCATGTATAGCCCCCAGTAAGAGCGGGCTATTTCGAAGAGGTGCGTCTCGGTCTGGCGCACGAACTCGCTCTGGGCGATAGCCGTGTCGAGCTTGGCGATGCGGATGATGCTGCTGTTGTATGCCGTGCCGCCAGTTTTGAGTATTGGCTGTGTCACTGAAAATTTCAACTTACCCGTGGCCTGCGGGTTTGGAGCCATAAAAATGGAGTTGCTATCTGTGCGCCCCACTTTCTCAGAGAGCGTGGCATCTGCACCAGTGATGAGTTTTTTCCTGAAACCAGATTCGAGCGAGTAGTCGTCTTGCTCAAAGGTCGCTTGGTTGTCGCCAGCAGTAAGTGTGTTGCCTACAGGGTCGTCTTGGCGGTCAAATTTTCCCTCTATAAAATAGCGTGTATCGAAGGCACCCTTGGCCTCTTGGATACCCGTTTCACGGATCAGCGGGATGTCGCTGAAAACTTTTATCTGCGAAGAATTGCGTATCGCGTTGGCGTATAAGTCCTCCAAGGAAATACGGATTGCCTCCTTGCCATCGCCTATCGGCGCATGGAGCGTTGATGCCCACCAAGGACGAAAGTCATGCGGCAATTTCGCGGGTGCTTTGCTTTTTTCATCGGAACCGAGCTTCCACGCGTCCGCTTTGAAGCGGTTGAACATATTATCAAGCTGCGGGTCAATTTCGGGGTCAGTATTATAGGCGAACAGGCCGCACGGCAGGGCGGCGACAAGCACTAGAAACAGCGGTGATACAAATCTCATTTTTTCGTTTTGCAGGTTAGGTGTGTGATTGCGGTTGGCAACATATTATTGGCGAGTTTTTTATCATGATAATTAATATCCAGCGGGCGTTCCTTGAGCCGCCATGAAGTCTGCGACTTCGGAACCCCAGCCAAAATAATTCGGTTCGCGCATGGATTTACAGAGCAGCAACACAGTGCTGGCAGAACGCTTGGAGAAAATGCTCTGTATATCAAAGTCGCGGTAGAAAAACTCTCCGGCCTGTATGGCTGGGGCGAAGTAAGCACGCAAGCCCGTGGCGTTATCGGTGGATGCGCTGTATGTGGCCGACTGCTGCGTAATTTGCACGGAGCGAGGATAGTCGGATATGATGCTGTTCGGCATGGTGGCAAGCCAGTTGCCACCCACATCCGAAACTACAGACTGCATACCAACGATCTCACCTTTCGCACCGTAGAGCGTGACCACGAGAGTCGCGCCAGGTTCAGCACGCCCGCTGTAAATAGGCATGAGCGGCAAGAGCGGTGAGGCGTGCGGGTTCATCGGCTCGCGGTAATAGGCGAACGGTGTCTGCGGCAAATCTCTCGTTTTGCCAGGCGTGTCCTTGGTTGTTGAAGTGGAAGATGCTGTTGGCTCGGTCGTTTTTAATGCCTCTGCAATAGTGTTGCGCAAGGATGTGTATGTCGGCTCAGGCGATGAAGTCGTGGCTTTGACTTTTTCGCCAAAAAGATAGTTAGTGCCATGCGTGTTGGCGGCAAGCAGGACGGACGAAAGCAAGTCGTTGCCCGTAGAGCCGCCAGCCGAACCGACTGCATCCGTCCCGTCTTGGTATGCCGAGGGCTGCGTTTCGGCCAGCGAATAAGTGCCAGGGCGGAGGTCGGAGAAGAGGAAAGCTCCCGAAGCGTCCGTGGTAGCGGTAACGGAAACATTGCCGCCCCGATCATCGGTGCCTGTCAGTTTGACCGTTGTATTGCTGATACCTGTTTCCCCGCCGTCTTTCGCCCCATTATTGTTGGCATCCACATAAACAAAACCTGCGAGGCTGGAGGATTGGAGTTCTCCGAAGTTGTAATTGGCTCCCGCTTGGTTTGAGCCGATGGAAAGCGTGGAAATCGTCTGGCTTTCGGCGGTGTTGTTGACCGTGCCACCGAAGAGAGTGCCTGCCGTCTCTTTGCCGTCGAAGTAGGTATTGGGCTGTGTTTCCGTCAGGGTGTAGGTTCCAGGGCGAAGGCTGGTGAAAGAATAAGAACCATCGGCGGCGGTGTTGGCAGCAGTGTTGACGGCTGCGCCGAGATCGTCGGTGCCCGTCAACCTGACTGCGACACCAGAGATGGCCGACTCTCCCGCATCTTTCACGCCGTCACTATCGGTATCCACATAAACAAACCCCGAAACGCTGGAGGCGAGCAGCTCGCCGAAATTGTAATTGGCTCCCGTGTTGGAGCCAGCCGGAATGACGATGCTGGTGATCGTCTGGTTGACGATGGTATTATTAGCCGTGCCGCCGAAAGTGGTTCCCACGGTCTCCTTGCCGTCCAGATAACCGCCAGGTTGGGTCTCGGTCAGGGTGTATCCCGCCACGTTGCTTTGAGGAAAACCACTGAAAGCATAGGAACCGTCGGCGGCAGTGGTGGTGGTCATCGAGACGGGACCCCCGCCGATATCGGTGCCAGTCAGGGTGACGGTGACTCCAACAAGGACAGCCTCTCCTGCATCTTTCACACCGTCGTTGTCAGCATCTACATAAACAAAACCACCGATATTATTGACGGCAGGCACCGAAGTCACCCGGACGGTGTCTTGAGCCTTGTCTGTGTCGTTGTCGTGAACCTCATCCGTGCCCGCCCCTGGATCGGCATCGGCCACCGCACCATAGTCTCGGTCGCCCGAGGCTCCGTCGGCATCACCCTTCACGGTATTGCCTGTGCCTGGCGTGCTACCCTCATCAGTGGCGCGGTTGTCGTAGTAAATCTTGGCGTTGTTATCAATGTTCACATTGACGCCTATTCCAGCGATCACATCGGCGGTGAACGATATCGTGGCCGTATTGCCAAGGGCGAGGGTATCGAGCGTGATGTCGAGCGTCCCGCCTGCGGTGGCCTTGTGGGTGACATTGGCACCGACGACATTGGCGGGGTTGAATGTCAGGTTTGTGAGCGTGGCCGGCAAGGCGTCACGCACACGGATATCGTAGGCAGCCGCCGTGGAACCGTTGGCACCAAGGTTGGTGATCGTAAGCGTGTAAGTGATGGTTTGGTTTGCGTTCACCACGCCATCCCCGTCGTTGTGGGCTTTCGTGATGACAAGGAGGGGCTCGACCACAGTGACGGTGGCGGTGTTGTTATTGTCCGTCTCGCCAGCATCTAAAATGTCGCCATCATTGTTGAGGTCGGCGGAGGAATCCACATCATTGACCAAGGAAGTCTGACCATTGCCGTCGCCCGCGGCGGTGATGCCGTCGTTGCCAGCCACATCCAAAACTTTCGCCTGATAAGTGATTGTGAAGCTGTCCGTCTCCGTTGCGCCTGCGGCATTGACCGTGCCGTTGCTCGCCCCGGCGTTTGTGATTGTGAGTGTCTGGCTCAGGCTGTTGTTGTTCAGCCCAGCGATAACCATGGCAGCGGGGTTTGACGCGACAGCCACCGAGTTGGCGACTAGCTGCAGCCCAGCAGGAAGCGTGTCTGCAAGATTTACTACCGTGCGCCCTTCCGCAACACTGACTGTGACGGTGTAAGTCACAGTATCGCCAATGGTCGCTGTTGGGACATCCACGACTTTTGAAACGCTAAGCGCACCTTGAGTCGGGATCGTGGCGGTGGATGTTACCGTATAATTATTCGGATCCGCAGCACCATCACTACCAGTCCGTTCGGAAGCATCACCCGCATCGTCGCCATCTTTTGCACCGTTCAAACCACTCCACTTGGCTGTGGCTGTGTTACTGATCGTTGTGCCGACGACAGTCGCATCTTTGACATCACCCCTGACGACGACCACGAGCTGCTCGTGCGTGCTCGCACCTCCCGTATCGCGCAGTAAATATACCTTGCCTACGGTGGAAAGAACATTGCCCGCGAGATTTAACATGCCAGCCACATCTGAATCGGCGTTACCACCAACACCATCGGTGACGGTCGCGCTAACCAGAGCGAAGTTTTCTAGCTGCCCATTGGGCAAAGTATCATTCAACAGGATGTCGTAAGCGTTTTGGCCCGACCCCGCTGCGTGTGAAACCGTGATCGTGTAAGTGACTGTATCGCCCGCATCTAATCCAGGGGCGGCACCAATCGCCTTGTTGATTTGGAGCACTGGTTCAACGACCGTCACATTGCAAGCGGCTGAATCCACAGTCGTGCCAGCGGCGTATGTGGCACGAGCAGTATTAGCAAGAACATCACCAGACTGGTTTGCAGTAACATTGACCACTTTTGCGGTAACGGTGAATGTGACGCGATCGTTGGCATCCACCACATTATCAGATGTGTTTGTGATATTGCCGAAAGTGAATGTTGCGCGATCGTTGTACGCCGAACCGCCCGCGTTGGAAAGCGTGCCAGCGGTGCCAACAATCATCGTGCCCGCCGTGATATTCCCCCCGCTCAAATTAGCACCAATCGAAGCGACCTGCGCAGAGACTATTTGCAAAACGCCGTTGGCATCATCCTGCGCCATGTCGGTGATGACCAAATTATTCGTCACACCCTCTGCTAATGTGACGGTCAGTGTGTAAGTGAAAGTTTCGCCCACGGCAGCATTCGAACCCGATGTGAAAGGCTGGTCGGAGCTTGCCACGATCTTGGTCAATGTCGGACTAGAAACTGCCGTCGTCACCACGCTCGATGAAACAGCGTAATCGTTCAAAGCACCGGCTACGCCATCCGCACCTGTCCGTTCGTCAGCATCGCTGCCGTCGTTGGCTTGGTCGAAATCGAGACTTGTCCAAGTGCTCGTGGCCGTGTTGGTGATGCTTTGACCGCTGGCGACGGTGTTGGCCAAAGTGCCTTTGACTTTCAGAACGAAGCTCGCGCCAGAAGCCATGTCCACATCCCTGCCCGCAACCAATGAGAGAGCTTGTCCAGTAAAAACAAAATCATCCGCGCCGATGGTGCCATCTCCCCCCGTGATATCAATCGTGCCGCTCGAAGTGAAATCCCCTGCCCCGTTCAAAATAGTTGGGCCGGTCAGCACTGCATCCAGCGTGTCGGCGAGAGAAATGTCGTAAGCGTAGTAAGCGCTGCTGTTGGTGACGGTGATCGTGTAGGTGACATCATCGCCCGCATCCGCCGCCGCCGCATCTGCCGTTTTTGTAATAGTCAGCGCAGGCTCGCGCACCGTCACGATGGGATCGTTGGCTGGCGTGCTGTCAGGAATAGCCACCGTGCCACCCGTATCGGGATTGGTGTAGGCCACCGCAGCCTGATTTTCCAGAGTCGTGCCCGACTGATTCCCCACCACATCGGTGGTGATTGCTTGAACGCGAATGATAAAAGAATTATTATTAGTTGCACCATCTGCCGCCAGAGTGATGTTGCCGAAGGCCAACTGCATATCCACGCCGTCATTGCCGAGCACGCCCGCGCCATAAGCGGTCACTGTGGGTGCTCCTAGTGCCACGCCTAAGTTAGCTGCCAACTGGCCACCGCTGGCCGCCGCTGTCGTGATCAACTCGTAACCCAAACCACCATTGTATGCGGTGTTGATCCGCAATCCCGAGGGCAATAGATCCCGCACGGTCAAGGCGTTGGTCGTGCCTTCGGCCAGCGTCACTAAAATATCATAGTTGACCGTCTCGCCCACCAAGACATTAGCTCCCGTCGTGGTGGATTCACTCGTATCATCGTTACTGATCGAGCCGCCTTGGAACCGTTTGTCCACGGAGGGCGCACCCACCTGCACACATAGCTGTGCGCCAGACTCGTAGTTGTTGAGACCCGTGCTGTAAACGGGGAAGGTATTGTCCGTGGCCGTGACACCACTACCATCGCGTTCCCCATCAGCGGCACCAGCCACCCCAGGCGCGTTGGAACCCGTCGTGTTGGAGCCTCCCACCGTGCCGCTGTCACCTGGCAGAGAGGTGTAGTTCACCACGACATTATTCGAGAGAATGTCTCCTGACACGGCGGCATCGCCGATCTTGGCATTCACGGTGACTGTAACATTAGTCACCCCGCTTAAAGTGGATGACTCGGGCAAGCGATCAAAGGTCAGCGAAAAAGAACCACCTGCTCCCACGGTCACTGTCCGAGCCGTTTCTGTCACTCCTGTCGGAATGTTCCCACCCGCTACGGAAGCATCTACGCTGACCAACTCCATACCACTGGGCAAAGTGTCAATCACGGTGATATTGTATGCGGGTGGCATTTCTATCTGTTGCCAGAAAACTCGGTCTGGATTGGTTCCAGCATCTACCGCGCCCACGGTAGCCCGCAACCCGTAGCTCTTATTGGCATTGCTCGCGCCAGCGGTGACAAAGACCTCATAACCGAGCGGTAATTCCCCGTCGGGTGCCGTGTCTTCATTGAAATCATCCACGCGCACCAGCGTAGCTGTGGCTCCGACGGCACTCACGCGAAAGATGCCCTGTCTGCCCGAGTTCGCGGTTGTCTCATTTTTGACTAAGACACGATTCCCCACCACGAGATTATTTACTCCGTCAATCGAAAGTGCCACATTAGTCCAAGTGCCTGTGCCAGCCGTATAGGTAGCACCAGCCAAAGCCGCCGTAGTCGCCCAGTTAACCGCTGAAGAGGTCTGTATCTCGGTATAGACGACATTGCTGGTATTGAGCGTAACGCTCGGAGTCTCCTGCCAGAACATCTTGCCGTTGTGAGTCGTGCCACCAGCCACCGCGATGCGGTGATATTGCGTCACCTCGACATCACTGTTATTGTCGGGAGCCCGATCCAATACGACGGTATCGGTCTGGGCATCCACATAAAATACGCGATAGACACCATTTTGTTTGGCATCGGCCTGTCCCGCCACGAGGACGCGGTCACCCGCATTCAATGAGATGCCGTCAATGGTTCTGGCCACTCCTGTGAACTCTCCGTTGAGCGACACCCCACCGCCAGCAGTGTAGGTCGCCCCGCTCAAGGCACTCGTCGTGGCGGCCTGAACAACAGGCACTGCATTGCTGTCTATCACGGGATGATTAGAGAAGGTGATCGTGTAGGTAAAGGTATCGCCGCCGTCCGTCGGCTGGGCCGAGGTGATTTGCGTTTTTACATTCGTGATCTGCGGTTCGACTACTACCGCCGTCACACTGCCCTTAGCGGACACCATAACATCGTTAGCGGTATTGGCTCTGATATCCACCGTGTTCACCAGTTGCACGCCCGCTTGGTTGGTTGAAACATTCTCGACCAAGGCATTAAACTCGATAACGACATACTCCTTGTCGGCATCGCTATCCGCATTGAGGATGTTGCCCAATTTAAACTGGGGATCCGTGCTACTCGCGTAGGTGTCCGTATTTACCGTAACACTCGTCGAGGATCCGATATTGGCATCTGCCAAAACAGTCCCGAGCACGATTGCGTCAACAGTCGTTTCGTTGCCTGTCTGCCACAGTGGTGCTCCTGTTCCGAGACCCAGCCCCAGCGTGTCGCCCGTGGGGTTAGCTGAAGAAATGCTATTCAACGAACTGGAAACAAAAGCCACCTTCGTCGTCCCGTCGTTGAGGAAAATCAGACCAGCAGGCAAATTGTCGTCAATGATGAGATTGTAAGTCTGGCCTTCGGGGATTTCTACTTTGATCCGATAACGGATCACCTCACCGACGAGCGCAGTCGTCACCCCTCCGACAGAGGTTGTATCAGTCTCGGAGGTGGCCACGATCGTCTTGGTGGCTGTATAGTTGGCGGTATTCACATCCGCCACTTCAGTTTTATTGACCTGCAAGTGGTCATAGCCCCCCTCTCTGCCAGCATATTTGGTCAGAGATGCGGTGTTGCGGATGTAGGCATCAGTCGGTGTCTGGGCGGTGAAATAGTTTGGCGAAGCACCAGCGGCGAGAGTCAGATCGTAGCTGACAATCACAAAGTTGAAGCCATCGGTTCTTTCCGTGCCATCTTGGTTAAGACCGCGGTTCAGCCCACCCTGCTTGCTCTCTCCCCCATCGGCATCAGCATAACTATCCACCAACTCGATCTGGAAAGTATTGGAGCCATCGTCCCAAGTTAAATTAAAATCTACCCCATGCACCAATGCAGTCGTCTGATCACCCCGTTGCACCACGAGACCCGTCGCCGTGATGAACTGGTTGGCCGTCAGCGCACCAGGGTCCGCATATTGGGAGAGGATCGTGTCCTCAAAAGTCACATCAAAGGCATCCGAGCGCCCCGTGTTGCCGACGATGAGGGCGAAGCGGACTTTATCACCCGCATCGGGGAGGGTGCCAGAAGTCAGGTTGCTTGCGCTGAAAGTGGTGACATCCGCCACGCTGTCCATCTTGCCCGCGGTGAAACCTGTCGTAGTGCCGACTCCTCCAAAGGTGAGCCCGCCCAGCGTGCCTGCCGCGATCACGCCAGCCTTTTCGCTGGCGACGATCCCCTTGTAGATCTCGACATCAGGCTCGTTGATCACGACTTGGATGATCGAATCCGCTACCTGTTTGATACCAGGAGACTGTGTGTTCTGTTCCTCCGAACGCACTTGGTTAGTCAGATACATGCCGTCGGCAAAAGGGTCATCGTCCACCGTAACGGTGAACATGAAATCCGCAGTCAACAGCGTGTTGGGCCCGTAGTCATAGTCACCAGCACTGTAAAATTGAACGCTGTTATTCGTGGTCGAAACGGCTGTCACGGCAGGCGTCAATCCACTGATCGCAGTAAAAGTATCTGAGGGCCCTAACACCACATGACCAGTAGCTGGAGCACCTGCCGCCCATGCCCCATCATACACCCACTCGCCCACACCGCCGACCGCTCCGTCGGTATTGGGGTCGCCCGCTTTGTAAACGGGCATCGGCAGGTAATCGGTAAAGGCGAGGTTCTCCACATCGCCCGTGGGCATGGTGTAGGTAATCCGATAGGTCACCGTATCGCCAGGCGTCACTTGCACGGTGCCACCGACGATCGGCAGAGAGGTGCTACCATTCACCGCATAGATGCTCTTGGTCAGCACACCAGCCGTGATGGTGACATTCGCACCACTGTCATCGATCGGAGTATTGCCCGTGCCCGCCAAGGTGTCATTGTCCAACACCTGTCCAGTAATCTCTACAGCATTGGTGAGAACATCCCGCGGGTTGACCGGTGCCTCGCCGCTGGGGTAATCTTCATCAAAAGCATTCTGGATCACCACGCGAAATTTTAACTGCCCCGTTGTGGCACCAAATGGCAAAGCCCCCGGAGCCACCAGCGGATTATTGTAATCGGTCGTGTCGAGAGTGCCACCCACACCGCCGCCCAGTAACATACCGTCCGCCCCCGCTATCCCGTCTCCGCTCCAAGCGCGGCGAATCAATTCATTGGAAATATCGAAAGTCAACTGGCGTCCGCCTTCGAGCACGACATCGTTATTATTGTCGGTGCCGTCACCGATCAACGCCTGAGCCCAGTTGGTGCCAGCAAAGGCACCCGTCGCGCTCGCTCCAGTAAATGAACCCACTCCCAGCGTGGAACCGTGCGAGGTCACATTCAGAGTGGGAGCAAAGGTCGTGTCCAGCCGCAACCCGTCCGAAAACCAGTCGGTAACGACGATGTTATTGAAAGCAAAATAGTCGGAAACCTGAAAATCCAGCGTGTATTCTAGCGTGTCGCCGACATGGTAGGTGGTATTGCCTGTGGTGATATTTGAGACTGATTTCTGGATGGCGATAGATTGTGCCTCCAGCGTGTGCTCGTGGTCGCCATCGAGAGTCACTGTCCCTGGACTCGCCGAGTGTCCGCCAGCCACACTGGCATCGGTGAACTGCACGGTCGCTTGATCCGCTGTCCAGATCTCGCCATCGCGGGTGTCTGTCGGATCCCAAGTGCCGTAACCATAAGCTTCGTTGAAATGGTTATTGAATGCCCCTGTCGTGGCGTTGAGCACCGCATTGCTGTCGGCATCTATGCGGGGAACGAAAAAGGAAAATTCTACCCACGCATCCACCGTGGCAGTGGTGCCTGTAATGGCACTGTCAAATTGAATCTGAAGCGTGCCGCCCGGCGAGGTGGTGCTCGGCGTGCTGACAGCCGTGTAGGCGTGGGTGGAACCCGTGAAGCTGACAAACTGCATCGCATCCACGATCCCGTCACCAGCCAAACCGGGCAGGACATCCGCCAAGTTCAACGAGGTCAGCGTCTGCCCATTGGCGATATCTGCGTTGATGCGATAGCGTCGTTCAAAATTAGGTCCCGTCGCCGTTTCGTTCTCCGGTCCATTATAGACTTTGCTCACCGTGAAAAGCGTGGGGACAATATCGTCGGACGCCCCTGCGCTAGCCGCCCCAAATATCGTCGCATCCGAGGTGGGATTATCGAGAGGGTCATTGCCGTAGCGGAACCCGCCCCGTGCCTTCACCTCAAGCGCGGTGGAGACATCCGCCAGATTGCTCATCGTGGCATCAATCGTGATCGCCGCCACGGGCTGATCTGCTGCGAAACTGCCAAAGGGCAACTCGATCACGATGATCTTGTCGCCGTTCTGAAACTTGCCGCCCAGCCAAGCATCCGAAGTCTTGAGGTAAATCGAATTGCCAGAAGAGTCCTTTGCATAGGGATGCAAGACACCATCGGTCGCATCTACCGTGTCGCCATCATTGTTAGTGTCATCGTCCAGCGTCAATATCTGATAATTCACATTGGAACCGAGATACTTCACCTTGCCCGACGCGCCCACCGACAACCCGTCTGCCACTTGATCCCAGACATTGGTCGTCTTATTATACACCCCGTCTTCCCCCGTCGCATCAATCGCCAAGTCAATAAACGGGCCATAGCCTTCTTGAGCCGCATCGGTGTTGTCAAAGTTCACCGTGATCTGCGCATCCTCACCGATTTTGGGGTCGGGCGTATCCAGAGTGACCACAGGCGTGGCACTATAAAGAACGCGGTCTTCCAGCGTCTCTAAAATCAAGCGTCTTCTTTTTAAATTTCTCATAAATAAAACAAAAATACAGCGAAACAATAGAGATAGGCCGTTCTATGTCAATCAAAAATAGCGTCTAAAGACAGTGTTACTTACGGAATTAATGTGTCAATTTATCACACAAAACAGAGTAGCCCCGTTCTGACGAACACCACACGCAATAAAAATGTGATACCAGCATCCTCACTGAGACCGCTGGCATTCCCAGCGTGTCAGACACGCAATTCCGACTCTGGAGAGCGCGAAAGCAAGTCGCTCAAAATCCGCGCTGGCTCTTTGCCGCCATAAACTATTTGGTCAACAGCTTCAAGCAAAGGTGCTGAAATATTTTTCTTGTCCACTAAGCACTTGACCGACTGGACGGTAGTCACTCCTTCTGCCGTTCCACCCAGAACCCGTTGGGCTGCCGTCAGCGGATCCGCACAACCTTCAAATTTCATCTGCACGAAGGTCTCGCCAAAACTTCTGTTTCTGCTGGCTCCTCCGTAGCATGTCAACATCAGGTCGCCCGCCCCGCTGAGACCCATGAAAGTTTCCATTTTGCCGCCTAGAGCTACGCCAATCCTCGCCATTTCAGCGAGGGCACGCGTTATCATGGCGGCCAAGCTGTTATCTCCTAGTTTGAGACCTTGGCAGAAACCCGCCCCGATGGCGTAAACATTTTTCAGTGCACCGCCAAGCTCTACTCCACAGACATCGCCTGAGCGGTAAACGCGAAACTCTGCACGGTGAAATAATTTTTGGACTTCTTGCGCTATCTGATCTTCTACGCTTGCAGCCACGATGGCGGTCGGATGCCCTTTCTCTACCTCGTTAGCAAAGCTGGGGCCAGAGACGACGGCAAATGGCAGCCCACCCCATTTTTCAGCAACCATTTCGCTGACGCGCATGCACTTGTCTGGCTCGATCCCTTTGACGGAGCTTATTACTGGGCATTGTGGTGCTGGCCACACGGAGAGTTGGCTGATGAGAAATTTGGATGGAACCGACAAAAGAACGAAGTCTAAGTCGTTCATCCACACGACAGGATCAGAATGGTCAGACCACTGCACCCGGTGTCCGTTAGCTTGCAACAGGCGTCCCAGAGCCACGCCCCACGCCCCTTTTCCTAGCACATGGATATTCATGATTTATCCGATTTTTTATTCCAGAGTAAACGGGATTCTGTCCCTTCGCGCAAGCGGGCTATATTCGAGCGGTGTCGCACGATGGCCACGCCGCCCAAAAAAAGGCAGGCCAATGTTTTCAGGCTCCAACCGTAGTACAGGATGCCCGAAACAATCAGCGTCGCCGCACAGAACACGGACGCCAGAGAAACATATCCCGAAACGCAAAAAACTAGCACCCACGCCCCCATGCACCAAGCGAACGCCTCGGGCAAAATCACGAGCAATACCCCGCCCGTCGTGGCCACACCTTTGCCGCCTTTCCATCCGAGCCACGGGCAATAGTTGTGCCCCAGCACAGCCGAGACGCCTACAAGGATTTCCTCGTAGCTACCCACGGCTGCACCAGCGCGGATCAGATGTATGTAAATGAGAACGGCACCAGCTCCTTTGATGCTGTCCAATAAATAGACCGTCAGCCCCCAATAACGCCCGAGGACGCGTCCCACATTAGTTGCGCCGATGTTGCCGCTGCCGTGCTCCCTGATGTCCATTCCCTTGAGCTTGGCCACCAAAAAACCGAATGGTATAGAGCCAGCAAGAAAAGCCAGCGTCATGCCTACCAACAACGATCCGATCATGTCCCCTCCCCTTGCGATGTCATCCAAAATAAATCAGGAATTGTTCAACTGCTGTTCCAGGTGTTGCACCGTTTGGCGCAGCCTGTCATCTTGGCTAATTTTAGAGGTCACTGTCTTGCATGCGTGCAGCACCGTGCCGTGATCCCGTCCGCCAAAAGACGCCCCTATGTTTTGCAGCGAGTGCGTGGTGAGCTTGCGGCAAAGATACATGGCCACCTGCCGCGCAAGTGCTATGTTTGCAGGACGCCTCTTCGATGTCATGTCTCCCGGGCGCAAATCGTAGGTATCCGAGACCCGTTTCTGTATGATGTCCACTGTCACGGCACGCCGCGCCTCCTCTTGCAGGAGGTCTTTAAGCAGGTGCTCCACTGCTTGGAGCGAAACGGATTTGCCACTAAGCGATGTGTAGGCGGCCACTCGCAGAAGGGCACCCTCTAATCGGCGGATGTTCACCTTTATCCTTGTAGCGAGGAACTCCAGTATTTCGTCGCTGACTTCCGCATCCATGCCCGACAGCTTTTTGCGGAGAATCGCGAGGCGCATTTCAGGGTCTGGCGACAGCAGCTCCGCCGAGAGACCCCAGTCAAAACGGGAAACTAGTCGCTCCTGCAAATTGGCTATTTCAGAGGCAGGCCGGTCGCTGGTCAGAATGATCTGTTTACGCCCGTCAAAAAGGGAGTTGAATGTATGGAAAAACTCTTCTTGTGATTTTTCTTTGCCAGCCAAAAACTGGATGTCGTCTATGATAAGCACATCCAGCATCCTGTATTTTTTACGGAACTTGGTCAGCGTGTTTTTTTGCAGTGCCTCAATGAAATCATTGGTGAATTGCTCAGATGTGACATAGCAAACGCGCACGCGCTTTTTTTTCTGAAGCAGCGCGTTACCGATAGCGTGCGAAAGGTGTGTTTTGCCTAGACCAACGCCACCGTAAAAAAAGAGCGGGTTATAGGTGCGGGCCGGGGCGTCGGAAACAGCCACGGACGCAGCGTGCGCCATTCTGTTGCTGTCGCCGACAACGAGCGTATCAAAAGTGTAACGGGGGTTCAACCCAGAATGTGCCTCCGCATTGTCAGTATCGTGAAGGATTTCGGGCAACGAGCGTTTTGTTTCGCGCTGGGTTTCCGATTTTTCTTCTATGGCGGCACATTCCACCACCCTGAACTGCACGGGCATGGGCGGACGCCCAGTAATGATGCAGATAGATTCGCGGAGTTCTTTTAAGAAATTGTCCTCTATCCAGTACTGGCACATCGTATTGGGCAGACCTATCACCACACCGTTTTCGGATGCCTCTACGAGATTGGCACGCGAAAACCATCGCTGGAAGCCATCAGGCGAAATGCGCCCACTCAGCTCACTAGCGATTTGATCCCAAGTCAAATTCATTTTCACACCTATATCCACAACTTATTCACTACTTATTTTTTTTTGTAAAATGCTTAACATCAAACACAAATTGGTTTATTAACAGAGCTGTTCACAAGTTATTAACAATCCGTTCTGGTCTTGTGCTCTCTTTCGTCCGCGCCAGATTTTCTGACAGTGGGACGGGCTTGTATTTTATTTGGAAACAAAGCCGCACAAACATGCCGCCTAACATATTTTCCAAATTCAGACTGACAAGCCGATAATTCGTTTTGCCGTTTATTTTTTTTTGAAAAAAGATTGACGCTTTTTAAAAGCATCTTCTTTTCTGGTGAAAAGGAAAATGGGACATGGACACACAATGCTCAAGTTTGGCTCAACACAATGCGGCGCGAGTTCTTTTTGTTTGCACTGGCAACTATTACCGGAGCCGTTTCGCGGAGGCTTTTTTCAACCATCTGGCGACCAAAAATGCCTTGCCTTGGAAAGCGTTTTCGAGGGGGCTGGCCACATGGCACATCAAACCTTGGGACGGCACGATATCGCCACACACAGAGCGGGAGATGGATCGGCTGGGCGTGGATGCCGCCATGACGGCACCGCTCCCAGTCCAAGTTGCAGAGGAAGACTTCGCATCCGCCACACGGGTCATCGCGCTGGACGAAGAGGAGCACAGACCTATGATGATTAAGCAGTTTCCTGCTTGGGCGGACATGATAGAATATTGGCGGATAGCTGACCTGCACGCACTCGACCCACGCGAATGCCTAGATCGGATACAGGCTGCAGTGCTAACTCTGCACAGTGCTCTCGTAGAAAAAAAATGAACCCGAACCGTCACCCGCCGTTTTCTGGAAACGAGTTAGCCTGCTGTTCCTGCGGTTTATTTATTTCTTGGGACTGCACCCATTCGCATGCACGCTGGGCTAGAGCCGATGCGCTGACGGCACCGAATTTGGCCTTGATGTGCTCACGATGAGTTTCAACCGTTTTGACTCTTATGCGCATTTCCTCAGCTATCCGAGCCATCTTCCAGCCCATACCCATGAAATGAAAAACTTGCAGCTCCCGATCCGTGAGGGTCTCCATTTCAGATTTAGGTGGATTTCTTTTGGTATGCATCAGCAGGTGCATGAGCTTTATTTCCATGGGTGGACTCAAATAAATCTGATCCGAAAAAACTTTTCTGACCGCGGCCACAAGAATGTCGGTGGCCTCATGCTTCATGACATAGCCGTGTCCGCCAGAACGCAGCACTCGCTCGGCATAAAGCTCCTCATCGTGCATAGAAACCACCAGAACTTTCATCTCTGGATAAGCTGTGCACCACTGTTTCAAAAGCTCGAAACCGCAACCGTTTTTAATCATCAAATCCAGCAAAACTAAATCGGCTCTCTCATTTTTTAAAAACATTGAGGCTTCATCGGATGAAGCCATTTGTCCGCACACCCTCAAGTCTGACTGCTGGCTTACCAGTTGGCAAAGACCCGCACGAACAATAGGATGATCATCAACTATCAAAATTTCTTTTACTGGATTTGTTTGATTTCCCTCATTATTCAACAATGTCATGATGATATGCTATCATGCGAATGGACTGTTTCAAACCAAATTTTGAATTAGTCCCTTGCCCATCAAATCATTCGCATTATGCGCAACATATTTCCGTAGTTCATTCTTCAGCTCTTACTTTTTTAAAAGATTTTTAACTGCGAAAGGCGCAAAATGCACGAAAGTTTGAGTGCTTGGAGA
>JAIFLJ010000223.1 GCA_020049135.1 bacterium
CGTTTCGTAGTTCATTCTTCTCTTTTCTCTTCCCTTGTCGCTTGCCACTTGTCCCTTCCTCCCTTGGCACTGGCTTCGCCAGATTAGGATTGAAGAGTTTAAGGGTTTAAAAGTTTAAGTTGGTGTGTTTAAAAAAATCTTCCTTTGTGAACTATGTGCTCTATGTGGTTAGATCTCTTTTCCTTCTTCCTTTCGAAATTCGAAGAACCAGTTATTTACTGCGGAAATTTTCTTTTGGCATACCAGCAGGCACGATTTCCGCTTTTTTGGCAGATTTGCGTGCGGGAGTTATGCTGGGTGGCATCGCGGTATTACGCCTAGAAACGCGAATCCACCCGTGCGTTTCTGCTTGCACGACTTTTTGTTTTTCTAGGTAATCTGCCAAAACTTTTCGCGTGTTGATATCCCAGTGGACTGTGCCGGGATTTTCCGCTGCCAATTTTGCGGTGGCTGGGAGTCGTTGCCCTGCGCTTGATGCGTCGTAAGAGTTGAACACCACATTTACGCGCTCGTTCTCTCGGATCGGTGTGCCGTCTTGGCGGCGGATGGCTGTGACGCGAGCACCGCCGTTTGGCGTTGTTTCCACATCAACCATCAAGCCCCATATTCTTCTTTCTGGGTCGAAAGGCTGGTGTGGCGCGAGGCATGTCTCCTCTATGGCGGTGGAGAGTTCCCGCATGGTAAGCGGCACTACGACTAGCGTGTTGTCATAAGGAATGATGTTGAACAAGTCCCCGAAGGAGACTGACCCAGAGCGCATGTCAGCTTTCCTGTTTAAAATACCATGGATTACGGCGTCAACACGGCAGTTGCGTGCGTTGAGTGCATCGGCTATGGAGGCTGAAACCAAATTGTGCAGAGGAGTTTCCTTCCACTCGTCCATGCGACTCCCTGACCAATAAAAATCGCCCTTGAGTATGCCGACATTTTTTTCCAGTGCTTTTTCAATCGTTTTGACAGTGAATGCAAGTTCGTTTTCCATGTCCGTGTCAGTCTGCACACTGCTTTCTATCGGTATCAGTAGCCCTGCTTTTTTGACTACCTGCTTTTTCTGGTCATCATACAAAAGTTTGACGACACCCAGATTTTCTCCCCAGTAACCAGCCTGCGTGTAAAGGACACCCCCTGCCCTCAGGTCGGGTATGCTTTTGTGCGTGTGCCCACCTATGATGACATCTAGCTCTTGGCACTCCGATGCGAGGGCGTTAATTTCGTTGGCGAAATCGTCTTTTTCCCTCTGCCCTTGGTGGGCTACGAGCACGCGGATGTCTGCGGCCTGCACTTCTTTGCACCGGAGAACCTTTTTCACTGCGGGGACTGCTGACGAAAACTGGAATCCTTGCAGGAGTCTGGACGGAACCCAAGACGGGACGCCTGGTGTGGTAGCTCCTATCACGGCTATGCTCAAATCATCCCTTTCAAGCATGACATACGGGCGGATGCGTGAGAGGGCGGCGTATTCGTCCGTCGCATTTTCTAGCTGCAGGTTGGCTGCGAGGACTGGCGTTTTGCTTTCTGCCAAACACGCATTCAGCTTTTCTGCCCCCCATTCAAAATCATGGTTGCCTAGCACCCACGCATCGTAGTTGAGATGCGAGAGAAACTTCATCATTATCGTCCCATCGGTCAAATACCCGAACGGGCTGCCCTGTATCAAGTCGCCAGCGTCCAGCAGCACAGTGTGCGACTCCTCGGCGCGGATCATTTTTATCAGGTAGGCCAAGCGTGCGACGCCGCCCGCATCTGGCTTTCCGTTTTCGGATATGTGCGGCACGAGCTTGGCATGCAAATCCGTCGTATGCATGATGGTGAGCTGTATTTCCTTGGCGGAAACTGCCTCTGACATGCATACAAAAAACAGCGCACACAGAAGGTGTATCATCGCCCGTTTATGGACGAAACGCCTCCAGATTAAAAGCGACAAAATCATGGCGTTTTTATTTTAGTTCAAAAATAGGCCGATTGGCATTTTTCATTTTCAGCCCGCAGTGTTATGTGGATTATTTCGGCGCGTTTCCAAAGCCTCATGCGCGGCCCCCATGTTCCAGTGCCGCGCCCTATCACCAGCTTCATGTCGCCGATATCGTGTGCGCCTACCAAGTGCGGGAACTTCATTTTTACGAGGAACGAAAATGGCCATATTTGTCCGCCGTGCGTATGGCCTGAAAGCATTAGCCCGACATCTTTTACCGATGCCAATTCTGTTTGGACAGGGGCGTGAGACATCAGTATTACGGCGTCTTTATGCGTGCGCCCTGCGAGAGCGGCAATGATCGGAGAGCTTTCGTCTAGCCGCGCTTTGCGTGTAGGTAGATCGTCCACGCCAGCCAGAACGATGCCAGGGGCGAGCTGCACATGCCCGTCGCGCAAGACGCCAAAACCAGCATCCTCCATCAGCCTCACGCTCTCGGTTATTCCAGCATAGTATTCGTGGTTGCCCGTGACAGCCCATACGCCCATTGGGGCGTGCAGCGTTTTCAGCGTGGGAATCATTGGCAAAACAGCTTCCATGCGGCTATCTATCAAGTCTCCAACGATAAGCACGGCATCCGGTTTTGTGGAGTGGACTTGGTCTATTATTCCGCGCAGCCATTTTTCGCCGATCAGTGTGCCAAGATGCAGGTCGGACAGCACAGTGAGTGTAAGCCCATCCCGCTCTGCTGGCAAATTTTTCAGGCGACATTCCAGAACCGTTATTTCAGGCTGGCGCGAGCCTTGGAACATCGCAACCGCAGAGAGCAAAACTGCCACCGCTACAGCGCAGCAGCGGATTGTTACGGCGTGGGCTGAAAAAATGCGTCCGCCGAGCGTTGCTATATCTACCGTGGCGAGGCATATGAACAGCAGGAACATGACGCCTATCCAGTTGGACGCGAAAAGGTCTAGCACATGCGTCCATTGCGCGTGTTTGAAACTGGATTTGAGCATCCGCGTGGCTGGGTAGCTAGAGAAAGCCACGACACCGACCAGCACCCATAAACGCATCGGCAAAAACCTCAAAACAGGCAATGCGGAGAGGTGCAAGAAAATATAAAAATGTAGCGTCCCCCAGACAGATAGGACGGCCAGCAAGAAAGTGTGGAATTTCATATTGTCGCATCTCCCGCATCGGCTTTCCCATATCGTGAGGCAAAGCGTTTTTTTGAAATGTATGCAGTTAGGATCGTGCCGAGCAGGCCACCGAGCATGTCGGCTATCCAGTCTGCGATATCGCAACTCCTGCGCGGTGTGAATCGCTGGTGCATCTCGTCTGTTGCACCATAAAGCGATGTGACCAGAAAAGCTTTTATTGGCGAAAAACCTGCGTGGACGGCCAGTCCGCCGCCGACTGCATAGGCAGCAAGGTGTGCCCACTTATCTTGAAACGCAACTTTCTCGTCTGGCAGTCGGTTGCCAGGAATTGATGAAAGCGTGAAAATCGCCAGCATCCATAGCAGCCAAGGAAATTGTTTTTTTATTCGCATAAGGTGTGCGAAAATGCTACTCACATTGCGCATGGTAAGCAATTCCGCAGTTCTTGGCATCAAAGGTAGCGGGACTCATACCACATGGGCTTTGGTTGAACCATCTGGTAAATATATCGCCAACAGCGAGGCTGGCTTCGGCAATGCTGTTTTGCTTTCGGACGCCCATTTGTTCCAGTTTTTTAAAGACATGCTGAAAAAAAAGAATTGGAATATCTGTCTAGCACTTGCAAATATGTCATCGAAAAAATCTAAAAAACAGAGATGAAATTTAATAAACAGACAGCCGAAATATATGTGCCGGATAACGCGCCCACAGCAGATGCGCTTGCTAGGACAACTCACTTGGGCATCGGCGCACACCAAGACGACTTAGAATTCATGGCACTGCACGGCATCCTAGAATGTTTTCAAAGTGCCGACAAATGGTTTTCCGGCGTGGTTGTCACGGACGGGCGCGGCAGTTCACGCACTGGCCTATACGCCGATTATTCCGACGATCAGATGTGCCAAGTTCGCCGAGCCGAGCAGCGCAAAGCAGCTCATGTGGGCGAATACGGGGCGATGGTTTCACTCGATTATCCAAGCACCGAACTGAAATCAGGTTTCCCGCGCCCACTGGTCGAGGATTTCAAATCCATCCTATCGGCTACGTGTCCACGCTTCATTTACACACACAACCCGGCGGACAAGCACGATACGCACCTGGCAGTCCTCATTCCTTTGATTGAAGCACTGCGCGAAATGCCGCCTGGCGATTTGCCTGAGGCCGTTTACGGGTGCGAAGTGTGGCGCAACTTGGACTGGATGCGCGACGAGGATAAAACGATTTTTGATGTTAGCCATAGAGAGAGCCTTTCCCTATCATTGATGGGCGTGTTCGATTCGCAGATCAGCGGCGGCAAGAGGTATGACTTGGCCACCTACGGGCGAATGAAAGCCAATGCAACTTATCTCGCTTCGCACCATTCCGACAAAGCAGGGCTGATGTCCTACGCGATGAATCTGACTCCCTTGGCGCATGATCCTAGTCTGGATGTGGCAGCCTATGTGGATGGGCTGATACAAAAATTCGCATGCGATGTCAGCGATAGGATCAATAAATATTCAAAGAAAGGATGAACGAAAATGGAAGTCGTAATTCAACCCGACGCCCGTGCTGGCAGTGTTTTGGCTGCCCGGCTTGTGGCCAAGCAGATCAGGAATAAGCCAAGTAGCGTTTTGGGTTTGGCCACGGGGAGCACCCCCCTAGCCCTTTACGGTGAACTTGTCCGAATGTTCGAGGAAGGTCGCACGGAGGGGCATCCATTAGACTTCTCTCACGCGACAAGTTTTAACCTCGACGAATATGTCGGCCTCGGCCCAGAACACCCAGCATCATACAGGTATTTCATGCAAAAAAATCTTTTTGGGCGCGTAAATTTCAAACTGGAAAGAACGCATGTCCCCGATGGACTGGCAGCAGATGTGGAGGTTTCTTGCGGACAATATGAAGACGCCATTCGTGAGGCTGGCGGCATAGATTTGCAGGTGCTGGGCATCGGTGGCGATGGTCATATCGGCTTCAACGAGCCGACATCATCTCTGGCATCGCGCACGCGCATAAAGACTTTAACCGAAGAGACACGCAGCGCAAACCGCCGTTTTTTTTCAGAGGGTGAAGAAGTGCCACGGCATGTTATCACCATGGGCGTGGGGACGATCATGGAAGCGCGGTGCTGCATACTTTTGGCATTTGGCGCAGGCAAGGCGCAGGCCGTGGCCGACATGGTTGAAGGCCCGATTTCAGCGATGGTGCCAGCATCTATCTTGCAAATGCACCCGCGAGCAGTTGTTTTTATTGATGATGCTGCTGCATCCCGTTTGAAGCGTGCCAGCTACTACCGCTTTGTTTTCGAAAACAAACCGTCTTGGCAGAGGTATTGAACGGATGTCGTGCGGCAACCTCATCCGTGCGCTGGCAATAGAAACTTCGTGCGACGAGACAGCCGCCGCCGTGGTTGAATGGGATGGTGAGAGGTTCAATATCCGCTCCAATACGATTGTCTCGCAGGCTGCCAAGCACGGTCTTTTTGGAGGTGTCGTCCCCGAGCTGGCTACGCGTGAGCATCTGGACGCGCTGGAATCTGTCGTTGGAGCATCCATGAAAGAAGCATGTGTCGGATGGGGCGATTTGTCTCTGGTATCCGCCACGCGTGGACCAGGGCTGGCCAGCGCGTTGCTCATGGGGCACACTTTTGCAAAAACTGTTGCTCTAGCTCGTCAACTTCCTTTTGTCGGAGCCAACCACATGGAGGGACATTTATTTTCTCCGTTTCTGGATGATGCCATGCCTTCCTTGTCTGGCATGGGCGAGTGGCTTTCCCTGATCGTAAGTGGTGGGCACACGCTGCTGCTGGCTGCTAGATCGGATGGACTTTACAGGAGGCTGGGGGGGACACTTGATGATGCCGCAGGCGAGGCTTTCGACAAGGGCGCAAAACTTCTTGGGCTCGGCTATCCAGGCGGGCCAATGCTCGAAAAACGGGCACGCAGCGGGCGGGCGGATGCTTACACATTCCCTCGCGGGATGCAACATTCGGGGGATTTGAATTTCAGTTTTTCAGGCGTTAAGACTGCACTCCGTGTTGCCCTAGAAAAAAAATATGGGAGAGACCAGCCAGATGGGAGCGACCTCGACGACTTGTGCGCATCTTACCAAAGGGCTATCGTGGATGCTCTGGCCATAAAAACGCGCCGTGCGGTGGCCTCCACGGGATTGCGCCGCGTGGCCGTGGCTGGCGGCGTGGTGGCCAACCAGTCTTTACGCGAAACACTAGCACGGGTTGGGGATGAAGATGGGTTTGAAGTTTTTTTTGCGCCGACATGGGCATGCACCGATAACGCAGCCATGATAGGAGCCGTGGCCTGCGTCCAGTTTCAGAGGGATGGCGCATCAGGCTGGGACGAAGATGTGAACCCGAATCTCGCCCTCGGCTGC
>JAIFLJ010000155.1 GCA_020049135.1 bacterium
CTGCGCCTATGTGGTGAGCGCTATTCCATTCTGCATTCTACAATTTGACTTCTGCATTTCTTCTACGAACCTCACCCACTTTTAATCACACACTGGCGATGCATCACCCAATTTATTTTGTTTCTTTTTTCTGAAAAACCATTAAAAATTAAACATGTCTCAACCTAAAACGACCTACTCAAATATCCTGCAACAACCGCTGACAACTTGGCAGGCTATACTTTACGGTCTTGGTGTTTACGGCAGCCTAGCAACAGGCGCGATGAATTCGCTCTCGCTCAATATTTTTAATATCACACTCGGTATAAATGCCGCACTCATAACAACTGCGATGGCCATAGTGCAATTTACTGGGATTTTACTTGATCCGATGGTTGCTCATTTTTCGGATAATTTACGGAGCCGCTTTGGGAGAAGGCGTCCGCTCATAGCAGTCGGCAGCATTGTTGTAGGCTTAACTTTTTCCGTTATGTGGCTGTTCCCTTTCGGCTGGTCTCCCGAAAAAGGCTTTTCTCTAATCTGGCCAGAAATGTACTACTTTTACTGGTATCTCGCCTTGAGCTTGATCATGAGTTTTGGGGCATCCCTATTCGGTTCAGGCTACTACGCGCTCGGCATCGAAGTGGCCACGGACTACAAAGACCGAACCCGCATCACGGCGGTTCGCGGATATTTTTCACAGACGACCGCCATCATCAACCCGTGGCTTTTCTACATCTGCCAGCTTGGAGTTTTTACCAGTGCGATGCAGGGCGTGCGCTGGATAGGAGCCATCATAGGAGGGATCAGCATGACTGCTGGGCTGATCTCTGCGCTCAACACCAAAGAACGGTTCTCATCGTCTGCCGTAGAGCACAAAGAAAAAAAATCAATCAACCCCCTCGCCCCGATCATAAACTTTTTCACAACGGTCAAATCCATCGGTAGCAACCGCTATTTTTGGATGTGTTTAGGCGTCGCCATTACGCTCAGTGGCGGCCTCCAAATGTTCGAGCAGTTCGGGAGCTATGTGAACATTTATTATGTGTTTGGCGGAGACACAAAAACGGGAGCGCAATTTTCTGGGTGGAGCAACATGATAGGCTGCGCTCTTTCTATCATCGCTATACCGTTCGCCAAAATCCTTTGTGACAAACTCGGCAAGCATGTCGCGTTGCGCCTGACGCTAGGGTGGATGCTGATCGGCTCAGTTCTAAAATGGTGGTGCTACAACCCACACTACCCTTACTTGATGTTCATTATCCCATTTTTCTATTCCGTGGGTATAGCCTCATTTTGGCTTATACTTCCATCTATGCAAGCCGATGTAGTGGATATAGACGAACTGCATTCTGGCAAAAGACGCGAGGCCATGTTTGGTGCCGTGACAAGCATAGGCATGAGGATCGCCACCGCTGGTGCTATCGGGTTGATGGGTGTCATACTGAACCTGACAGGTTTCGTGAGGGATCTCGGCGGCGGCCAAGCTCCTGAAACATTCATATTGATGCGAATAATGTACAGCTTTGCAATGGCCACCGCAATTTTCTTGAGCCTTCTTTTCATCATCAAGTACGACTTGACCGCCAAACGAATGGAGGAAGTCAGGCTCGAACTTGAAGAGCGCAGGAATCGGGCGCAGTAATCGGAACCTTCTACCGCAACATCAAAGCAAAAGAAAATTTTGCAGTAGCTGTTTGCCGCACTTCGTCAGGATAGACTCCGGGTGAAACTGGACGCCGTGGATCGGGTATTCGCGGTGTCTGAGCCCCATTATTTCTGGGGCAGTCTCTTCATCCGATTCAGCAGTGATCTCTAGGCAGGATGGGAAAGTCTCCCTTTTCACCACGAGCGAATGGTAGCGCGTGGCCTCAAACGGGTTCGGCAACCCAGCAAAAACGCCTTGGCCATTATGTTTAATCAGAGAGGTTTTGCCGTGCATGAGCTTCGGGGCGCGTATGATGTCTCCGCCAAACACGAACCCGCTGCACTGATGCCCTAAGCAAACACCCAAGAGCGGGGTCGTAGGGCCAAGTTCTTTGATGACCTCATTGGAGATGCCGCCCTCTCTAGGCGTGCATGGGCCGGGCGATATGACGATACGGCTAGGACGCATTTTTTTTATTTGATCCAGCGTAACTTCGTCGTTCCGCTTAACGACGGGCTCGGCACCGAGTTCCCCGAAATACTGGACCAAGTTGTAGGTGAAACTGTCGTAGTTATCAATGACTAGAAGCATAACTTTATTGTTTTTGAGAATGTTGTCCGCTGTTTGCCAGTGCAAGTGCCAGCGCCTTCATCCCGGCTCTAGCCTTGGAAATGCTTTCCTGATATTCACCCTCTGGCGTGGAATCCGCCACCAGCCCGCCGCCCGCCTGCAAATAGGCCGTGCCGTTTTTGAGCAGCATAGTGCGGATGGCTATACAAGAATCAAGATTGCCAGAAAAACTAAAATATCCGACCGCCCCGGCGTAGCTGCCACGCCTTGTAGGCTCCTGTTCCGCGATTATCTGCATGGCTCTGACCTTGGGTGCCCCGCTCACCGTTCCGGCTGGAAAAGTGGCACGCATAACATCGAAAGCATTTTTCCCTTCCACTAGCTGCCCCTGCACATACGAGACGATGTGCATAACATGCGAGTACCGCTCTATGACCATGAACTCCGGCACGGAAACAGTGTGGAACTCGCAAACGCGGCCAACATCGTTCCTCGCCAAATCCACCAGCATGACATGCTCGGCTCGCTCTTTCTCGTCAGCCAAAAGCTCTTTTTCCATGGCGACATCCTCCATCGGGTCTTCGCGGCGCGGACGCGTCCCCGCGATAGGGCGCACGCTTATCTTTCCTTGCTCGCACCGCACATGCACCTCTGGCGAAGAGCCGACCAATGCAAAATCCGAAAACTCCAAGCAAAACATGTACGGGGACGGGTTCACCGAACGCAGCACCCGGTAAAGGTCTATCGGCCTTCCGTCAAAGGGCACTTGGAATCGTTGCGACGGGACAACTTGGAATATGTCGCCTGAGGCGATGTACTCCTTCATGTTGGCCGCCATGTCAAGGTAGCTCTCCCTCGACATGTTCGTGTCCGGTTTCAACTCATCAAACGGCAACGAACAGCTCAAATGCTTTGTGGAAAGCGGCTCGTCGAGCTGTTCTAGTATCGAGCGGATTTTTTCACATGCGCTGTCATACGCGGCACTAGCATCGCCGCGCACAAAAGCGTTCGCCACGATTTTCAGCCTGCGCGTGAGGTGGTCGAAAACGAGAAGCGTGTCGGTGATCACGAAATACGCATCTGGAAATTGCAGGTCGTCTTTTGCTGCCACGGGAACTGTTTTTTCAAAATACCGAACTATCTCATAAGAAAGTGCCCCCACCGCTCCGCCATAAAACGGCGGCATCTCTGGCGGCACTGATACCGGACGGTATGCCGCCATGAGTTTTTCCAGCTCGGCCAAAGGATCAGTGTCGCATTTAACTTTCCTCACTTCTCCGTGGTCGTTGACTGTGATTTCGCCGTCTTTGGCGTGGAATGTCACAGCCGGGTTGACCCCAACGAACGAATAGCGGGAAAACCGTTCACCGTGCTCCACAGATTCCAATAAAAAACGATCTCCCTGCCCCGCCAGCTT
Source organism: bacterium (assembly GCA_020049135.1). Classification (GTDB taxonomy): domain Bacteria; phylum Verrucomicrobiota; class Verrucomicrobiia; order JADLBR01; family JAIBCM01; genus JAIFLJ01. Next base: position 3,615 of record JAIFLJ010000155.1, read on the forward strand.
GAGGTAAGCCGAGACGGGCGTTTCTACATCAGCCAAAATTTCAGCGTAAATCGGGATCAAGTTGCCTTGTTTGGCCATTTCCACGAAGGCTTCCCGTCCCGGTAAAATAGGCATGTCCATATATTTTCCTGCCACCAGATTGCAGAAAGTTCCGGCTTGTGGCAAGTCGTAAGAAAAAAAGTGCCAGACCTATTTCACGCCAAGAGAGGAAGACGCCAAGAAAATAGAAAGGAGCGGCGGCATCTTGCCGCCGAAAGAAGCAGGCAAGGATGCCTGCACCACAATTTTCATCGTTTGTGGTGTTCATCAGAACATGGTGACTCCTTTGTGATTTATGTGCTCTTCGTGGTTAAATCTCTTTTTTTCTTCCTTTCGAAATTCGATTTCGATTTCACTTCGTTTCCATCACATGCACGCCCGTCCAATCTGGCGGTGGGGGTGTTTTCATGAAACTGGTGCTGGCATCGAGATACTGCTGTGAACAAAAGTCGCCCGGCCTCTGCTCAAGGCAGGACTCAAAACGGGCAATAGCTTTGGCAAAATCTTTTTTCAGGAATGATTCAAAGCCTTCCTCGTAGGTGTGTGCCCACGCTGGCGGGCACGAGTTGTCGGGGTTGAGCAGGTCGTCTAGCACCTCGAATATGCGGACAGGTTTTGTTTTCCCTTTGACCACGATCAGGCCGAGCGAGCGCGTTAAAAATTCATTGCCGAGCAGGGCGTGAACAGTCTCGCTGACGATGAGGTCTGTGTGGAAAGGTTTCGTGACACCCTCAAGGCGGGAGGCCAGATTTACGGCATCGCCTATGACGGTGAACTCTTGCCGCTGCGGTGCACCGATGTTGCCTACTAGCACATGGCCGTGGTTTAGGCCTATGCCGATTTTGAGTTCCATGCGGTTGTCCGATTTCCAAAACTGGTTCAGCTTGACCAGTTCTCTGCGCATGTTGACCGCCGCACGCACGGCACCGCGTGCGTCTTTTTCTACGCCCTCAGAAAAAACATCTCCCCACACGGCCATGACTGCATCGCCGATGTATTTGTGGAGCGTCCCCTGCGTCTTGTTTACGCAATCCACCATCTGCGTAAAATACTCGTTGAGCTGGCGCACGAGTTCGACCTCGCCAGCACCCTCGCTGATCGTGGTGAAGCCACGGATGTCAGAGAAAAGGATCGTTACTGGCTTCCTTTCGCCGCCTAGCTGAATATGGTCTGGGCTGGAGAGGAGCCTGTTCATCACGCCGGGGGAGAGGTATGTGGCAAAGACGCCTTTGATGGCCTGTTTGGACTTTTGCTCTTCAATCCAGCGCAGTGTTCCCGAACCTATATGCAACATGAAAAATGAAACGACTGGCCAAAAAATGGGGAGCTGCCAGCTTTTCCAATAAAACAAACCGAACGCGCTGCCGATGTAGGCCACGATTATAAAAATAGGGATGCCGACCGCCTGCGATATTCTTTTATCCGCCAGCAGCCAGAGCGTGAGCCATGCTAGGACGAGCCAGATTGCGGCGACTGGAGCGAACGAGCCAGGGATGATGTATAAGTAATCATCGAGCAGGATGTTGTTGATCGTGTTGAGATGGACAGCCACTAGGATGCCACGGGAATCTATCGGGTCAGGGCTAAGGTCGGTCAGCCCGGACGCCACCTGTCCGACAATCAGGATTTTGCCTTTTAGCTGCGGGTATGTCGTGTCCCACGGTTTGCCTTGAGCCACATGATAAACGAGCTGCGTCATCAGGCGGTTGTACGCAAAGTTGAAAAAGGTAGTCTCCCGTTTCCTGTAGTTTATGTTGAACTCAGCACGGGAATTTATCGGGATGCGGCGGATGCCGTCAGGCGATGGGATTTCGATATATTTACCGATGTGCACCTTCACCTGTTCCGGCTGCACATTCCAGTAGCCCATCAGGATTTGCAGTGAGAGCCCAGGGAAAACCTTGTCGCCTATGCGAACCAATAACGGTATCTGGCGGCGTATGCCGTCCACCTCCGACGGGTTAGCGTCCACGAAACCGAAATAGGCACTCTCTCGCAACTGCGGTATCGGAAAAAAGGCGTACTCGGCGAAATTGAGTTTGGACATATCGCCCTTGATCTGCGTGATCGGGCGCGTTTTGCCAATCTGGAGATTGTCGGCTTTCTTCTGTTCGAGGTCTGGCTCTTTGGCGTGGTCTTTATTGTCGGGCCCTTTGGCACCAGTTATGCAAAAAGGGAGTTCGGCAGCGTGCTGCGCAAAAAAATCATCATATTTTTGATCTTTGGGCTCGGTGAAAAGCAGGTCAAAACAGAGCACGGACGGCTCCATAGGGGCGAGTAAACTACAAAGATATCCGTGTTTATCACGCGTCCACGGCCAAGCACCGTATTTCCTGATCGAATCCTCGTCTATGCCTACCAAGATCAGGTCTGTATGCCCGCGTTTGTCATACGCGGCTCGTAGCTTGAAACGCATGTCAACAGTCTCGTTTTCCCAGCGCAACAAAAAGTGCGAGTCACGGCAAAGCGTGACGAGCAGAAGCAGAAAGATAGGCGCAAAAATCGGATAACCGAATTTTTTAAAAAATGGTGGCACAATTATCTTTTTCATAATTCTACTGGGACCGTCTCAGTGAAGAGTTGAAAAGGCATATTTGCTCACAGTTCATTGGCTGGATACAGTAGCAACCACGGCGTGACAGTCAAAGTCCAAAAAATCGGGTTTATAATTCTGGGTGTGATTAAAAGTGGGTGAGGTTAAAATGTTTTTCTCAATATGGGCGTTTAAAAACTATGATGCGGAGAGTTTATTTTGCTATTGGA
>JAIFLJ010000194.1 GCA_020049135.1 bacterium
TGCCCCAAAGAAAAGGAGAGTTTGAACACATTGCCCTGAATATCATAAAGACCATACGGATTGGGCTTCTTGAGTCCGACCTTATGCGTGCGCCCTTGAGCATTCATTGCATTCCACAGATAATCTCCCGCTAACTTCGGATCATCGCCCCAGAAGAATTTTGTGTTCACTCCACCCCGAACGGCAAATTCATACTCCGCCGATGTTGGCATACGGTAACCATCAGCATCCCAGCTCGTAAAAATATAAGGCCCAGCATAAGAACCGTCCTCGTGTTTGAGAATCGGATCCCTCTCTACTTTGATATACTCAGCACCATCCACCTTGATCGCCTTGAAGCCAAACGCCTTCCGAACCACCTTCGTCCGAGCTTCATCATAGAAATAACATGGTGCTTTCCCCTCCATTTCAGAGAGCGCGTTGCACCAAGTGATCATGTCGTGCCAATCAATGTTGGTAACAGGCTCCTCTGGGTCATGCGTAAAATCAAACCACAACATGCTGCCCATATCGCCAGATCGCCCGAAATGATAGCCCTTCGCCTCTGCCCACTGCTTGACGGTTTTCCATCGGTCATAGGTGACGGTATATTTCGCAATCTCAAACGGTGCCACCTTCACCGTCATCTTGTCGCTACGAACAAATGCTCCACCATGCAACTTTACCATGTCTAAAACGCGTTTCCCGATAACGGCCGGCTCGGCTTTTTTCCCGAACAGATCATTTCTCCGGAAACTCCATTCGGGCGTGTTGCCCATGACAACGCTTGGCTTTTCGGGCTTTGTCACCTCGGGCTTCGCTTGGTCAGACTCGCGACAAACCAAGCGAATCCCAATGCTGGGAACGCCTGCAAAAGGCTTGTCGCCATAGGGTGACGCAGGATTGGCTTCGGGCGATGCCGGGTAATTGTAATCACCGCCCAACGCTGCGACTGGCTCATTTTTCTCAGGATCATAAACATCGCCTTGCGTCCAACACAGCTCCCAGACATTACCGATCATGTCATAAATTCCGTGCTCATTTGGTTTACGCGAGCCTACGGGCGCTGTGCCATCCGTGGATTTGAGATTTGAAATTTCAGATTTGAGATTGCCACCTGCGGCGTCCTTCCACTCCGCAACCGTGGGCAGACGATGCCCATTGGCCGCCCATTTAACATAGACCTTGGCCAGCGGTAGTTCACGATACAGCGGGCTTTGAAAATTCCGCCGCTCATAGGCAGTTTTGTCTCCCCAATGCGCCTGCGTGGCGATGTGCTGATTGCGGAACACGGTCTTGAATTCTGGATCAAGATAATAACAGGGCGTCTTGCCCTCCATCTCCGAGAGCGTGTTGCAAATCGCAAGCGCATCATAAAAGGTAATGTCGGTGAGCGGCTCATCATGCTGATGCTCGCGTTTGCCGTAAGCCATGCTGCCCATGCTACCAGTTTTGTCATAGATGTAGCGAGCCTGCAAAACATGGGATGGTGAATCCCCGTAGGTGACGATATCCTGCCAAAGTGCGTAAGGAAGTTCGCAGGTGGCCATATAAAACGGCGGCTGTTTTCCCTTAATCTCTTTCATCTCAATCCGTGGGCTAGGCTCGGCGGGCGTATGAACGATCGCATCGCACTCGAACCCATACCACTTGCAATGCGTGTTGGCATTGCTGGTGTCCGTCTTGGCCAGATACCATCCAACCGCCTGAACATCATCAAACTTCACCTTCTCGAACTTGCATTTCGCAGGGTCAATATCAACCTTGTATCCTTCTGGCTTGTAAACCGCCCATCTCAGTTTCGTGGGATACATGATAGGGTTAAAGCCGCTGGGTTTCTTGAGTTTTCCAGCATCCTTAAAAGCGTAATCTGGAATGTCCTTGGCGATTTCAGAAATATAAAATGTATCTTTGTTTTTGACGATCATGCGAATGTCGTTAAAGCCATACCAATACCCGCGCGTGCAGAGAATGGAGAGACGGCTGTTGTCATCAAAAGAAACCCGGTGTTTGTTCCCGTTGTTAAGGAAATCTTCCTTTTTCCAGATCATGGCCGCATAGTGCTTGAGATAACTCCCCGTGATGCTCACATGCCGCATGCCGTTCATGGGATGATCCTCCGCCCGATCATCCATAAAAGGGGTGCTATGGTCGGGGTTCACCCCCATTTCCCCGAGAAAATCATACGCCTTTTTAATGTCATTATTGGCGCAATAATAAGTCATCCCGCCGTAAAATGTGGCACTCAGCCTTTCTGGAAAAGTATTCGACGCTGGCCAATCAGGAATCCCCAGCGGCACCTCCATGCTGAACGGGAAATAACAGAGCCAGTCATCATCCTTTTGCCCGTCGCCATCAATATCCAGTGCTCCTTTTTCCATTTTCACAATGGTGTTCCATTCGTGCCTGATCCCTATAGCCCCGAACATATCCGAGTTGGCAAAGCGCCAGCCGCAATCGCTACCCAATCCGCCGTGGCCACCGAAATTATGGCGCGTCCATTTGCCCGCATACGAGACGATGCGTGATGGATAATCACGCTCTTTTTGGGCGAAATCGTATTTTGTTTTCCAAATGCGATCCTCCTTGCGCTGGGTCTCCTTGAGCCATGGGATTTTGGACAGCCCTTCGGAAGTCTCTGGCAGGGAATACGGTTCGGCTTGCAGGATGGACAGGATTGAAAGCAAGCAGAATGTAACAATCGCACTGCGACAAGCACTTCGTTTCTTCATGAAGCCCTTCGTCACTAGATAACCCGCCATAACAAGCTCTGGCTTCATTTCTTTAACCCAGCTTCCCGTTGTGTAATAAATGGCAAATCCGCCGAGGGAACTTCTTCTCGGAAATCAGTAACCATCTTTGAATAAATCGGGCTTTTGACATCGGCCTCGCCTGTTGCCGAGAGCCACACGCACGCTTTCAGTGTTCCCTGCCTCAAGGAATCCTGAGCGAGAGTCATCGCTTTGTTGTAGCATTTCTTTCCTTTGCTCCACTCTTCCATTGTAGATCCGTCCACGCCACAGAAAATAAGCCCCACGGGCTTTCCTCCCGATTTGGAAGCCAACACCGATCCAATCCCGCCATCCCCGCATTTTTCAGAATGAGGTTTCCACTCGGAAGATGGGGAGTCAAAGACAAAAACACTCGGCGCAGCCCCTTTTGAAGCATCGGTCGGCGCAATCACCGCTTGGGTTCCCATTATCAGATAAATCTCCAGCCCTTGAGGAACAGCCTGAGAGGAAGTCGTCGCCGTGCTGACGGGAAGGGGCGCGGCTCCCGAAGCCACGCGAGCAGGATGAACAAACTTCCCACCCAACGCCTTGTATTCCTCCCGTGCTTTAAGCTCATGTTTCCACACCACCTCCTTGAATTGAGCTGCCTCTTTTGCGTCAATTGGAAACGGAACTGCGGATGCCCAGTCCCCTTTTTTGCCATCGGGATAAGGAGTCATTTCATAAGTATTCAAGTTCGGGTTTTTAACCGGATTTTCGCCCGTAACCGCAGCATATATGGCTGCTCCCAAAATGAAGTTGCCCCTTGGCCCAGTGTGACCGGAGTCGCTCGGTGCTATTGCAGAAAACATATAGGGTCTGTCATCCGACTTCCCCATCCGCACCTCCTGCCACGGGGAACCTGCGGGAACGAAGAGGGCATTATTTTGCACAGCCACCTTGATAAGCTCTGCATGAAGTCTTGCCTGCATCTGAACCGTATCCTGCCCAGTTGCCTTATCTGGGGTTGCCGCATAAGCCTCCCAAAGAACAGGCTCGGCATCCAGTTCCCGCGCCCGCTTGCATAAATCACCCACGACCGCCCCCATCCCATCAACCGCCTTCTGATCCCGAACAAATCCCATAGAAATTTGGACGATCACATAATCAAAATCCCCTTTGTTGAACTTGCTAAACTTGATCTCCTTTGCCCCTTCATCACCGCTGGCGAGACGATCCAATCTCACAGTATCACCCCGCACGCTCCCCTTGGTGGAAAAGCACTTCCCAGCATTGACAAAATCATCAAATGTTTTAACCAACCGCATTGGACACGAACTCGACCCCATCCAATAGCAGCGGATTTCTTTTTTTTCTTGGGCAATGCCACTTACTACCAGCATACAGCCAACGCATGTGAACATTAATATTCCGACTAATTTTTTTCTCATTTTTGCACTCCTAGATAAAACTTCTCCACCGCCTCGTGAGGGGGGATTTTTCATTGTTTAGCCTCTGATGATTAAGGGTTTTCAAGAAGATGTTTTTTCAAGAATCCGATGGTGTCTTTGGGTTTAGAGATTTTTGTAAAAGGAACACCTGCTTTTTCAGCGAGTGCTTGCAGGCCAGTGGAAAAGCCCGGATGGTGGATGGCATGGTTTGTGTCGCCCTCGGCAGGAGGCGTTTCTTTTCCGCTTGATCCAAAAAGGATGGGCGGGTCGCCCGCCCCAAACTGTGCGGCTGGAGAATATTTTTTAACAAGGCTGCCGTCTGGGTCTTTTGCTGTGTCAGGGTATCCAAAAACTGTTTTTATCATGGCGTGCTTATAAACAACATCGTTCCCAGTCCATTCAACCATTTGTTTGGGATCAAGCGTGGACTGCGCCTGGGTGACAAATACGCAGACTGGACGGGTGGACTCATGTGCCACCGGGTCATCGCTTTTTGCGTCTGCAAGGTCATCAACGAAAGCGAGCCACAGCGACGAACACCCCCCGGCGGATTGCCCTCCCACGGCGATTTTGTTTTTGTTGATCTTCCATTCCTGAGATTTGTATTTTAAAAATTGCATGGCTCTTGCTGCATCGTTAAGCGGAGCTGGAAATGGATGTTTTCCCATTAGCCGATAATTGATTGATGCAACCGCGATCCCTTCTGGCAAAAATGTCTGGATATATTTAAACTTTTTAAACGGCTCTGATTTATCGCCATTGATCCAACTGCCGCCATGGATATACAAAACGCACGGAAATGGGGCTTTGTCGTCCATGCCCTGCGGTATCCAGACATCCATCACATTGCGCTCATCTGGCCCGTAGGCTACATTTGCATAAGTGGGCTGCGGAATATCTTCTTGGGCGTTCAAAAAAGAGACGAAATCACCGCATAGCCCGCAGAGGAAGATCAAAGACGGCAGCATTTTCTTAAAATTCTGCCACCTAATCCATGCGCACTGCATTTCATTATTTTTTTTCATATTACCCTACTGGCTTTTATTTCTTTTCCTCTGCACTCTTCAACGCTTGCACCACTTTCCAAGCCGTTTCTTGCAAATATTTGGCAATATCGGGTGGAATATCCATGGGAGATTTAAGACCGTCTCCCTCCTTATCATCAAAGGTGTCAACAATCCCATCGAGTTTGCATGGCAATCCAACGGGACTCGCTCCCGTAATCGTTGCCACGACGACGCAAGAGTTGAGGTATTGTCCGTAGATGGAAGGATGGCGGTCGGTTTTCCCAGGATTCTTGGTTTTAAAAGCCTCCATGTCCGAACGGAAAATCGGGATGTCTGGACGATCCTTTTCAACGATCTCAAACGCGTCACCAGAGGGGGCGAAAAGGATTCCGTATTTTTCTGCAATCCCCTTGTAGTATTTTCGGATCGTCTCGTAATCCTGTTTTTGGGGTTCCTTCACCCAAGTCATCGTGGCCACCAACTTTGATTTTGCTGGTTTGTTTTTTTTCAGTTCCTCGATGTAGGCGTCGGTTTTATCCAAGGCGTTTCCCTGAAATGGCTCAGAGCTATGAGCCATAAAACAGACAAAATCCCAATCCTTCGCCTTCAAATCTTTCAGGCAGCTTTCCACATCCACCTGAGCTTGTTTCTTCGATTTGTCAGTGACTTCCCCTGACTTCAATGTTTCCAAACCAACCCCAGTTTGAAAAATTTTCATACGGTGAAAGGCGTTCGGCCCACCCCGCGCGCTTTCGGTTTCCGCTTTGTAGCCTTGGGATTCGAGCAGTGCCTTGATCACTTGGAAGCTCGCACCGCCAGCACTCCAGAAACTGGCTCCGATCGTCAGAACTTTGAGTTCCTTGGCCGTCTGCCCCAATGCAGTCCCGCAAAAAAGGATCACACAGACGAAAATGACCATCACAGAAATGATATGCTTTTTCATCACTATTTATTCTCCCACTTCAATGTCGTCAGTGAACAGGCAGGCAATTCCAGCACGCTGTCAATAGAGTCTAATTTTGATTCACTGATTTTTACTTTTTCCTCATGATCAACCTCATTGTTATCCAGCCAAGAATCGGACATCAGGACGCCTTTCACGATAGACCCTTGAGGAGTACCGTCCAGTTTCAATTTGACACTATGTTTTTCAGTCAAATTCAGATTGACCAGGGCGTTTGGTTGGATGTTTCATAAGAGAGGGGAGGCATGAAGGATGAGGCGTAGGGCTTGATTGGGGTGGCGGTGATAACGCTCGAA
>JAIFLJ010000016.1 GCA_020049135.1 bacterium
GTCTCCACGGACATGCTCCTTCGTCGCGCCTAGGCAAACACCCCTCCGCACGACTGCTCATGCGAACCTTTTTGTGTTATAGGCCACTAGGTGTCTCGCTGTCAAAAGCGGTGTCGCGCCACAGCATTCCATGAGAGCTTTTGGCTCTTATTCTTGGAGGAATTTATTCCCCCGCGCTCGTCGGACGAGCCAGTGAGATAGGAATCACGGATTCTCCATGCACGAGGTAGGAATCATGCAGGGGATTTTGCACCGAGTCTTTGAAGTTGCTTCAGCGGACGGAGCCGACAAGGTTCTTGCGGTTCATTTGCAAGTGGGGAAAATGTCGGGGGTTGAACCCGAACCGCTCCAGTTCGCTTTTGAGGCTCTCGTGCGTGGGACGCCCGCCGAATCGGCCTTCTTGAGGGTGGAGTGGGTTCCAGTCGCCTGTTTTTGCGAGTCTTGCCAGAGAGAATTTGAGCCGGATGACTGGATTTTTAAATGCCCGATTTGCGGAGAAGTTTCTTCAGTGATCAAGCGAGGCAAAGAACTTTGCTTGATGGCGGTGGAGGTAGAGGATTGAACAAAAAAGGAGGGATCAAACATGTGCCAAGAATGTGGTTGCGGAGACAAACACCCGTTTGAAATAATATCTGAAAAGAAGGGCGGTGGCTACGGCCACCATCACGGACATCATTCCAGTCACGGCGAAAACCATCACGGGGACGGGCACGCCCATCCCCAAGAGGAAAAGCGGAGCGGCGACCGACGACACTTGGACTTGGGCGAAGCTGTGCTCTCACACAATGACCGGTTAGCAGAACGCAACCGGGGCTATTTCAAGGCGAAAGGCATTTGTGCGATCAACCTCCTCTCCTCTCCAGGCGCAGGAAAAACGGCTTTATTGGAAAAGACCCTCGATGGACTCCAAGGGCAACTACTTGCGGGTGTGGTCGTTGGCGATCCACAAACCGACCTCGATGCGCAACGCCTCCGTGGTCGGGGCGCGCCTGTTTTGCAGGTCGTGACAGGTCAAGCGTGCCACCTCGATGCCCACATGGTCGCTCACGCTGTCGAAGAGATGGAAGAAGAAGCTACGGGGTTGAAGATTTTGTTTTTGGAAAATGTCGGCAACCTCGTCTGCCCCGCCGCTTTCGACCTTGGTGAAAAGGCACGCGTGGTTCTCTTCTCGGTGACGGAGGGGGAGGATAAACCGCTCAAATACCCAGTGATTTTCAAGTCGGCAGACCTCATCTTAGTGACAAAAATGGATTTGGCAGAGGCATCGGGATTTGACGAACCGAAGGCGATGAAACACCTCAAATCGGTCGCGCCACAAGCCCGTGTTTTGGCTCTTTCCTCAAAAACGGGAGCAGGGTTTTCCGCATGGATGGAGTGGCTCGCATCGCAACAACCGTAACTGGGGAACTGGACACGATGGTTTTGGGTCACCGCGCCTGTCCGAGATTTCGCTTTCATTGAGTGATGGGGGCGGCACACCATCTCCGTTTGCGGGTGAAGGGGCCGGCTCAAGGTTGCGGCTTTCGCCCGTTCGTCTATCAGCTCGCGGCACGGACAGGTGTGACGGGCTGGGTTTGCAACGACACGGAAGGTGTCTTGATAGAGGCTTTTGGAGCCTCCGAAATCCTCGGCAATTTCGAGAAAAAACTCCTTGCTGAAGGTTCGATGTTGGCGGGCACCATCGAAGTCACTGTGCTTGGCACGGAGACGCTTGCTGGGGATGTTGCTCCTACCGTTTTTCAGATTATCGAGAGCCGGGTGGAGGGATCCGTGGAAGCGCAGGTGGCACTCGATACGGCTCTGTGTCCCGATTGTTTGAGGGAACTCCTCGACCCGTCGGATCGGCGGCACGGTTATCCTTTCACCCACTGCGCTTATTGCGGTCCCCGTTTTTCGATTTTGGAATCTTTGCCCTACGACCGATCTCGCACCACCCTCAGAGATTTTCCGATGTGCGACCTTTGCCGTCAAGAATACGAATCCGCCGATAATCGCCGTTTTCACGCGCAGGCGATCGCGTGCCCTCAGTGCGGCCCCACACTCCAATGGTGGGCGGCAGACGGTTCCCCTCTCTCTTGCAATCAAAACGAGTTGGACGAAGCCGCAAACGCTCTCCGTGCGGGGGCGATCGTGGCGGTGAAAGGGCTGGGAGGTTTTCATTTGATGGCCGACATGGCCAACGAGAAAACCGTGGCGGAATTGCGCCGAAGAAAACGCCGTGAAGAAAAACCTCTCGCGGTCATGCTCACGGGCATCGAAGAAGCCGAGACCCTTTGCCTGCTGGAAGAAGGCGCACGGTCTGCGCTCCTCTCTCCAGAATCGCCCATCGTCCTTTTGCCGAGAGAACTGGCGGTGAATGATTGCGTGGCGCCAAGTGTGGCACACGACAGCCCTCATCTCGGGGTCATGCTCCCCTACACCCCGCTCCATTTTCTCCTCCTGAAAAAATTCGGGAGAGGTCTGGTTGCCACGAGTGGCAACCGTTCAGAGGAACCGATTTACACGGACGAAACCGACGCTGTTCGGCGATTGGGAGAAGGGGCGAAGGGGGGGCGGATCGCGGATTATTTTCTCGTCCATAACCGCCGCATCGCCCGTCCGCTCGACGATTCGGTCGTCCGTTTCGCCGCAGGCGGACGCATGGTTTTGAGGGCGGGGCGCGGTTTTGCCCCGCAGGTTTTCAAGCCTCCCCAAGCCTCGGCTTGTTCCGTCCCATTGCTCTGCGTAGGTGGGCATCTCAAAAATACCGTAGCAGTCTCCAACGGACGCTCGATTTTTGTCAGCCAACACATCGGGGACTTGGACGACTCGCTTTCGAGAGAGGCGTTTCGTCGAGCCATCGTTGGCTTGCAGGCGCTTTATTGCCCTTCGGTCGAGCGAGTGGTTTGCGATGCACACCCCGATTATGCATCCTCGATATTTGCCCGAAACACTTCACTGCCCGTCACTGAAGCTCCCCACCATCTTGCCCACGCCCTCTCCGTGGCTGTCGAACACGGCTTGATCGGCGAGAGATGGCTCGGGGTTGTTTGGGACGGAACAGGTCATGGCAATGACGGCACGGCTTGGGGGGGGGAATGGCTCGCCGTCGAGAGCGAAAGCTGGAAACGGCTCGGCCATTTTCGCCCGTTTCGTCTGCCCGGAGGAGACGCGGGGGCACGGGAACCTCGGCGCTCCCTGCTCGGTTTGCTTTGGGGCGAGATACCCGAACAAGAATGGGTGCAACTGGCCGTCAGATTGGGATTCGGAGAACCCGCTGCACTCTTATTGCACAAAACGATGGAGGCGGGACAAAACGCGCCTCTCGTCGTGAGCGGGGGACGACTTTTTGATGCGGTTGCCGTCTTGCTCGGTTGGCGACACCAACGGTTGGGCTGGGAAGGACAAGCGGCTGTCTATGTCGAATCGCTTGCACAAACTATTTCCGAAAAAGAGACTTTTGACCAACTCGATGCGAAATCTTCGCCCCTGCCGATACTATCTGAAAACGGGGCACCATTTGTGCTGGATACCTCACCACTCTTGCGCGACATGCTCGCCTCATCCCATGGGTCAGACGGTTCCCTCCCTCCCCCCAGCCACGACGCTCTCCGTTTCCATCTGATTCTTGCAAAAACAATCGCAGCCACAGCACGGCAATTTGCTTACACAAAGGTTTTGCTTTCGGGCGGATGTTTTCAAAACAGGATTCTTCTCGAAATGGCGATTCGGGAATTGAATCTCTGCGGCATTCGCCCATACTGGAACTGTCGTTTCCCCGCCAACGACGGCGGTCTTGCTGTCGGGCAGGCCGCCTATGCGGCTTGGTGGAAGAGAGAATAAAATAAATTTATGTGCCTAGCTGTTCCTGGAAAAATTCTGAGCGTCTGCGGCGACGACCCTTACACGCGCACGGGCCGCGTGAGTTTCAACGGCGTGGTCAAAGAGGTGAATTTGGCGTATGTCCCATCAGCGATGGAGGGCGACCATGTTCTCGTCCATGTCGGTTTTGCGATCAGCGTAGTGGACGAGGCGGAAGCCGCTGCCGTCTTCGATGCCCTGCGCCAGTTGGAGGAGGGAATCGAAGAAAGGTCTGCACCGCCATGAAATTCGTAACCGAATATAGGGATGCCGATGCGGTTCGCCGTGCGGCTGACACTTTGCGCAAACTGACCACGCGTCCTTGGACGGTCATGGAAATTTGCGGCGGACAGACCCACGCCATACTCCGTTTCGGACTGGATCGTATGATCCCCGAGACTTTGACGCTCGCCCACGGGCCAGGATGCCCCGTCTGCGTCACGCCAGCCGAAGTGATCGAGTCGGCCATCGTCCTCGCGGGCGAACGGAATGTCACCCTCTGTTCTTTCGGCGATATGCTCCGTGTGCCCGGGTCGCACGAAGACCTTTTTTCCGCCAAAAGTCGGGGGGGCGATGTGAGGGTGGTCTATTCGCCCATGGACGCTTTGCGGCTCGCCAAAGAACGGCCAGACCGCCAAGTCGTCTTTTTGGCAATCGGGTTTGAGACGACCGCCCCCGCCAATGCTATGGCCGTTTTTCAGGCGAAACGCGAGGGCATCCACAATTTTTCGGCACTCGTCTCGCAAGTGCTTGTCCCTCCCGCCATGGAGGCTATTCTCTCTGCGCCCGACAACACGGTCAACGGGTTTTTGGCAGCGGGCCATGTATGTGCCGTGACAGGTTGCGAACCGTATGCCCCGATCGCCGAGAAATACCGCATCCCCATCGTGGTCGCGGGTTTCGAGCCTCTCGATCTCCTCAACGCCCTTGCCACCTGCGTCGCCATGCTCGAAAAAGGAGAGAACGCTTTGGTTAACCAATACTCCCGCTATGTTCGCGGTGAAGGAAACCCCCACGCCCGCAAAGTGGTCGAGGAAGTTTTTGAAGTGGGCGATATGGCTTGGCGCGGCATCGGCGTGATCCCGTCCAGCGGTCTCTTTCTCCGCCACTCCTATCGCGAATGGGATGCGAAGGAACGGTTTGGGCTCCGCGATTTGAAAGTTCCAGAACCCGCCGATTGCAGGGCGGGAGAGGTTTTGCGCGGCAAAATTCGCCCGTCCGACTGCCCCGCTTTTGGTGTCGCATGTTCGCCAGAACATCCTTTGGGCGCGCTGATGGTTTCGCCCGAAGGAGCTTGTTCCGCTTACCACCGCTACCGCAAAAAGGAGACCCCCTTATGAATTTCTCGTGTCCCGCCCCCTCCCGATCCACAGATCGGGTCACGCTCGCGCACGGAGGTGGTGGACGGTTGACGCGAGAGCTGGTCGAACAGATCATCCTGCCCGCCATGGGTCAGACGGCCGAGCGTGCCGAAGGAGACGGTGCCGACATTTCTGGCGCGGGCGACCGCCTCGCTTTCTCCGCAGACGGCCATGTCATCAGTCCGCTTTTTTTCCCAGGCGGCGATATTGGTTCTTTGGCGGTCTTCGGCACAACCAACGACCTCGCAATGTGCGGTGCGCAACCGCTCCACTTGGCGATGTGTTGGATTTTGGAGGAGGGTCTCCCCATGGAAATAGTCCAGCGCATCGCGGTTTCCATAGGCGAATCCGCCAGGCTCTGCGGCGTAGAAGTGGTCACGGGCGACACCAAGGTTGTGGACAAAGGCAAAGGCGACGGCCTTTATCTGGCGTCCTCTGGCGTGGGAAAAATCGAATTGGCACAGACACCTTCACCCAAGCGCATCTGGCCTGGCGACCAAGTTATTTTGAGCGGAGATGTCGGACGGCACAGCATCGCTGTTTTGTCCGTCCGCCAAGGGCTGGAGTTTGAGATGACCATCCGAAGCGACTGTGCCCCGCTGGCGAATCCCGTCCTCTCATTGATCCGAGCGGGAGTCAATATCCATTGCCTGCGTGATCTCACGCGGGGCGGTTTGGCGACGGCTTTGCTCGAAATCGCTTCCGCCAGCAAAAAGGGTATTGTTTTTGGGGAAAAAGCGATCCCAGTCCACCCAGAAGTGGAAGCGGTTTGCGAACTGCTCGGACTTAACCCTCTCTACGCCGCCTGCGAAGGGCGGTTCATCTGCATCCTCCCCGCAACGGAGACTTCCCGTGCTTTGGACATTTTGCGTGGGAACGAAACGACCCGCTCTGCCTGCGTGATCGGCGAAGTAACCGAAGAAAATGCGGGCGAAGTCCGCATGGAGACGGTCACTGGCATCGAACGCACGCTCGACTGGCTCAGCGGCGAACAGCTTCCAAGAATTTGCTGAAAAGTTGACTCCGACCGAGCAATCAATCTCCGCCATGCTTGGCGGTAGATGCCAAGGGTGTGATTAAAAGTGGGTGAGGTGAATCTCTTTCTTCTCGATAATGCGGGATAAAGAGGGAGAATGTCTCCAACTACAGTGGCGGGCTGGA
>JAIFLJ010000118.1 GCA_020049135.1 bacterium
TTTTCCTAGGGTAGCCCGAAGACGGGCAACCCTAGGCTGATGGCTTTAATCCCTTCGGGATACAGATGGAGAATGTCTCCAACCACAGTGGCGGGTCATGTGTTTGCCCAGTGTCATATTCCCTATGAGAGTGCTCCTACGGGCTATGGCAGAGGTCAAACGGATGTGCCTGAGTTACTGCCCGTGCCAGCACCGCTTTTTTTGGTCTTTGCTGCAATCTAATTTCTGCAATTCTTCCGCCGTCTCGCCGCAAACGACCCCGCCCCTAGCGCAAGCAGCACCATCGTCGAGGGTTCGGGGACGGCGGGCGTGACATCGGCAAAGGTGGTGCCGATGCGAAACTCGTCTATGCTATAGCCGACATCGGCAGTAGCAACAGCACCATCAATATCGGAATAAAATTTGTATCCGTTCATGAACGCCGCATATACACCAGTCGCCACAGAAAAAGTGGCAGCAGGTGCCGCCCCTCCCAAACTGGCAGGATTAATCCACACATCCGCACCGTAGTTTGCGCCAGACGCAAAATTGAGTCCAATGACAATTAAGTGGGTTACATTTAGAGCTAGCTCTGTGTTGAAGGGGTCGTAGGTCTTGGTCGAATAGCCGAAACCAAAATTTAACTTGGTACTGTCGGTGGAGTCCAATCGCAATCCTCCTTCCCACCTAGCAATGGTTGGTGAAAGCGATGTGGCTGCACACAAAGAAAATAGGTCACTGGTCGTTGTCGTTGTCATTCCAGCTCCTCGAGATGCCACATTGATCAAAAACGAGGTGTAGATAGTGCCAGCGAAAGCATTCGTATATGGATCCACTGGAGCGTATAGTGCTTGGACAGTGTTAGCGTTGTTTATTGTATTGGTTATCGTCATTTTTCCATTGGAGGTTTCCAATCCAGTATAAGTTAGTCCCGCAGTGTAAGTTTTTATATCAGACGCAGTCCCACCAGTAGAGTAATTTCCCACGCTTGTGATATTTCCTCCCACAGTTCCAGTGAATACTTGACCACTCGCATTAGTCGCATCGCTGTAGTTATATGTATCCTGCAAAATCAGCGCACCCCACCCCTGAGATACGGAGAGGTGGAGGGCAAAAATGCAGAATGCAGATTGGAGGAGAATTGAAAATTGAAAAGTTTTTCGAGCGTTGCGGCGTAGCGTGAGAAAATTGAAAAAGTCTTTCCTTCGCGTCTTTGCGTCTTCGCGTGAGGCGTTCTCCGCTCTCAAATCTGCAATCTGCAATCTGCAATCTGCAATCTGCAATTCTTCGGCTGTCTGTTTCCATAATAGTAATCCTATCGGCACTTTTTCCCAGCGGATGAGTGTCTTGTTTCATCGGCGGAGGTTTGGTACTATATGAATCAGATTAGGATATGGCAATGGTATGGCAAGATTTTTTTGAGGAAAATTGAACCGCTATCAGACGGGAATAGGGGTCGGGCTGATATTTGTGACTATTGACAAGCGAATGAAACAAGGAAAAATGTCAAAGGGGACGGAATGCAAGGCAAGCTACTTCACCAAAGAGTTCAGAAAATGGTGCAAACAGTCACAAATGTCAACCTGACCCCTTTTTTTTTCTCTTCGCTTTCTGCCATTCGTCTTCCATCTCGTCCAAGGAACAATCTTTCAGTGTTTTGCCACGGGTTTTCAGCGATGTTTCCATGAGGCGAAAGCGTTTTTCGAACTTGTCTGCGGCGGCATTCATCAATGATTCCGAATCCATTTTCAATGCTCTCGCTAGATTCACTGCGCTGAAGAGTAGGTCGCCCAGTTCTTCTTCCATGTTTTCCCTGTGACCCGCGCGCCATTCTGCTCGCCACTCATCGAGTTCCTCTTGGATTTTGTCTATGATGGGTGCTGTGTCGGGCCAATCGAAGCCGAGGCGAGCGGCACGCTCCTGCATTTTTTGAGCGCGCATCAGGGCGGGAAGACCTTTGGGCAGCCCGTCCATCGCGCTGGTGCGCTCTTTTTTTTCTTTTGCCTTCAACGCCTCCCAGTTGGCGAGCACTTCGTCGGTTGTGCGGGCGTCCATGCGCTGGGTTTCCGCCCCCAGTTCCGGGTAGGGTTCGAAGACATGCGGGTGGCGGGCGGTCAGTTTATAGATGATGTGGTTGATGACATCATCGAGGTTGAAGCGGCGAGATTCGGCGGCGATTTGGGAGTGGAAAACCACATGCAGCAGGAGGTCGCCCAGCTCTTCTTTGAGTGCTTGGTCGTCTCCGAGGTCTATGGCTTCCAGCGTTTCGTAACACTCTTCGACGAGTGTTTTTTTTAGGCTGGCGTGGGTTTGCTCCCTATCCCACGGACATCCGTTTGGCGCCCGCAAGGCTTCCATGAGGGCGACTAATTTTTCTATTGGCAACAGCACATGGCCAATCTAGCATCTGGCAAGCTATGGCACAACAAGCAAAGAAAATCGCGGTGATTTTGTCCGGGTGTGGCGTGTTTGACGGGAGCGAGATTCACGAGTCCGTCATAACGCTGCTCAGCCTTGATATGGCTGAAGCAGAGGCGGTATGTTACGCTCCAAACATCCCGCACCGCCATGTGATCAACCACGGGACGAAGGAAGAGAGCAAGGGCGAGATAAGGAATGTGCTGACTGAGGCTGCCCGCATCGCACGCGGTAAAATACAGGATTTGTCTAAAGCCAAAGTGGCCGAACTGGACGGAGCCGTTTTCCCTGGGGGCTTCGGTGCAGTGAAAAATCTGAGCAGCTTTTCCGTGGACGGTGCTCGGTGCAGCGTGGACAAGTCCGTGGTCAAGTTTATCGAGGGGATGCACAAGGCTGGGAAACCGATGGCTTTTTTGTGCATAGCACCCGCGATCTGCGCCAAGGTGCTCGGTGCTAAGGGTGTCTCGGTTACCATAGGAAATGACACGGCCACCGCCAAAGTCATAGAGGAGCTGGGTGCCAAGCATGTCGAGTGCAAGGTGAATGAAATCCATGTGGACAAGGTCAACAAGATCGTTTCCACCCCGTCCTATATGTATGCTGATGCCTCAGTTTCCAAAGTCGCTGAAGGCATAAACAAATGTATCCAAACCTTGATCAAGCTGACGGTTTGACCAGCGCGGTGGGCTTTCCAAAACATGGGAGGATGCTGTGATGAATTGGGCGATTGATGGGGCGGTGCTACTCACCTATTTTACAGTCATCATCTGGATCGGCCTTTTCATGGGTCGCAAAGAGGAGAGCCTGCACGACTTCGCCTTAGGCGGAAGAAAAATACCGTGGTGGGCTGTCCTGGCCTCAATCGTGGCGGCGGAGACGAGTGCGGGGACTTTTCTGGGGACGCCCGGCGAGGGCTACACGCTGCGCAATTTCACTTACTTGCAGCTTGCACTAGGGACGATACTGGCGCGGGTGATCATTAGCTTCACTTTCATCAAGCCGTATTACGATTACCAAGTGTATTCGATCTATGAGTTTCTGACCGTCCGCTTCGGTGCCGCTACCAAAACGGCTGCGTCCGGGCTGTTTCTTATCACGCGCGTGCTTGCGTCGGGGACGCGGCTTTATATTTCTGCGGTGATTCTCGTGGTGGGCTACGGGCTCATATCGGGCAGCCGCCCAGACCCGAAACAGGAAATGATGATTTACATCGGTGCGGTCACATTTGTTACGCTGCTGACGGCTGTTTACACCACGCTAGGCGGCATCAAGGCGGTCATCTGGACAGACATGATACAGGCAGCCCTGATGATAGGGAGTGCCCTAGTCGCCATCGGGTGGCTGCTGTGGCATATACCGGGTGGGTGGGATGGCGTGGCGGCGCATTTGAACCAGTTCCAAGAAGTCACTTTTTTTGCGTCTGGACTTAAAGAAGGGCAAACCGTGTGGGAGCAGATCAAGGGAGTGCTTGAATCGGAGTACACGATTTTTGCCGCGCTGCTGGGTTCCACTTTTACGACTATGGCCACGCACGGCACGGATCAAGACATGGTGCAGAGGATGCTGACCGCCAAGGATGTGAAACGGAGCCGCTTATCGCTGGTTCTTTCGGGGTTGGCAGACATCCCGATAGTTTTCATTTTTCTAAGTATCGGCATACTGCTCTGGGTTTTTTACCAAACTCATCCAGACCCGAATCTCCCAGTCAAAACGAACGAGATTTTTTGCTACTACATATTGAACGAGCTGCCAGTAGGGTTTCGTGGGTTGCTGGTGGCTGGAGTTTTCGCCACGGCGATGGGCTCGCTGAGTGCGGCACTCAACGCCTTGGCCACCAGCTTTGTCAGGGACTGGTATATACCTTTCATCCGCCCGGCAAGCAACGAGGCTGCCGTGTTGAAAGCTGCACGCATCTCCACTATCGTGTTTGCGCTATTCATGATTTTGGTGGCTTCGGTAACGGCTTATTTTGTTATCCTTCACCCCAAGTCCCGCATCATCCCAGTGGCACTTGGTATTTTTGGCTACACCTACGGGTCGCTGTTGGGCGTTTTTCTCGTGGGCATGTTGACCAAGACAAGGGGCAACGATACGGGCAACTTACTGGCTATGGCGGCGGGTTTTGTTTCAGTGGCTTTTTTGAGCGGATTGCCGCACGACATCGGGCAAATGTTGGGCGTGCAATTTTACAAGCAGCCCGAGTGGGTTCCAGTCATAGAGTTCCCGTGGCGCGTCATGTTCGGCACATGCGTGACATTTATTGTGGCGGTCTCATTCTCGAGCAAAAAATGCGGCCAAGCCGCTGTGGCTTGAGGCGTTCAGATGCTTTCTTGGATTGTTTTTGTATGCGGCATTTTTTCATTTTGTTTGGGCGTAGTGCGGTTTAAAAGGGAGCGGTTACCATGAAGGCAAAAGCGACCCTCTTGATTGTGGACGACGAAAAAAATGCACGCGACGGCTTGCGCACGGCCTTGGAGGAAACCTACGACATTTATGTGGCCTCAGACACGCAGCAGGCGATGCATGTGCTGGAAAGCGAAACCATAGACCTCGTTCTCACCGACTTAAAAATGGCAGGCGAAGACGGGCTGCAACTCATACAGCGGACTAAAAGACTGCCTCAACCGCCCGCGTGCGTGCTCATGACTGCCTACGGCAGCGAAAAAACCGCCGTGGAAGCCATGAAAAAAGGAGCCGACGACTACTTGACCAAACCGCTGGATTTGGACGAGGTGGAAATGGTGGTGGCACGGCATCTCAAGGCGAGACGCCTTGAGGTGGAAAACACGCAGTTGCGCAGCCGTATTGAGCCGCGCTTCGGGCTGCAAGAGATCATCGGAGAATCGGCTGCTATGGCTTCCGTTTTCGACTGGATAAAGCAGGTCGCCCCGTCGCAAGCCACTGTGCTCATCCAAGGTGAGAGCGGCTCGGGCAAAGAGATGGCGGCCAAGGCGATCCACCGTTTGAGCACGCGCAAGGACGGGCCGCTTATCACTGTCCATTGTGCGGCCTTATCACCACAGCTTTTGGAAAGCGAGCTTTTCGGCCACGAAAAAGGTTCTTTCACTGGAGCGAGCGAGAAACGCATAGGTCGGTTTGAGGCCGCAGCGGGAGGGACGCTTTTTTTGGATGAGATAGGCGAGATAGATTCGTCTATACAGGTGAAAATCTTGCGTGCGCTCGGTGAAAGGTCTATCGAGCGGGTAGGCGGCATCAAACCGATTCCCGTTGATGTGCGAGTCATTGCAGCCACCAACCGCGATCTGAAAAAAATGATGGATGAAGGTAAGTTTAGGGAAGACCTTTATTACAGGCTGAATGTGATACAGATCACTATGCCGCCACTGCGGGCGCGGCCAGAGGATATACCATTGCTGGTGAAAAAGTTTTTGGAAGAGTTCAGTCACCAGAACCAGAAACAAGTCCGCGGTTTTACTCAGGAAGCTACCGAATGGTTGTTGGCTTACCAATGGCCAGGAAATGTTCGGCAGCTCCGTTCAGCAGTGGAACACGCTGTTGTATTGGCTAGGAGCGAAGAAGCTGGCTTGCAAGATTTGCCGCCCTCGATAGTGCAGGTGCCCGAAAACTCTGGCTTGGCCACTATGCCGCTCTCTCGCCAGCTCAACTGGGAGGAGAACGAAAAACAGCTTATCCTCAAGGCACTGCTGAAAACGCACGGTAACAGAACAGAGGCTGCATTGGCCTTGGGCATCAGCCGCCGCACGCTACACCGCAAGCTGAAGGAGTATGGGCTTGAAGAGGCGGGGATAGAGAAGAATTGCAGAAGTTAGAATGCAGAAGGCAGAATGAAGGAAGAAGAGAAAAAGTGATAAGGGGCAAGGTGCAAGGGGAAGACGCAAAGCGTGAGAAGGAGTTTTTCTGAAATCTGTGTGAATCAGTGTT
>JAIFLJ010000104.1 GCA_020049135.1 bacterium
CACCTAAATGCAAAAAGAGGTATTCTATCTGTCAACTAGCTGTCAACAACTCTTCCTCTGAAAACTAAAAACGGGTTTTCCGCTTCTTTCTCATACTGTCAATTATCATTTAATATCACGCCAGAATGATAGTGGATTCATGCAAGAAGGATGGGCGCGGGTTTAATTGCGCTGAAAAAAGTGAGGCGGGGTTTATGCTGGCAGGCGGTCAAAGGTTCGCCACGGGCAAGCCTATCGCGAAGCCCCTTTTACACGATGGGGCATTTGTCGCGCCCACCCTCTCGGCCCTCAGGGGCGTTGAGACTTTTCGCGCGCGTGCGCGCGTGGGTAGATAAACGCAGTCTGTTTTTCACCCTTCAATCTTTTTGAAAACCCTCGTTTCCCGTTTCACGCCTACAGGAGGAAACGGGGAAACGAAGAGAAACGAAACTGGAAACAAAGCCGTTCGTTTCGTTTCTTTCCTCTTAAAACAGGGAAACAAATTTTTCCCCTCCCATCCTGAAACTGGAAACGAGAAAGGGTATTTTCGTTTCCTTGTTTTCGGCCTCGCCGCAAACGCCCGCGCCTGATCCGCGCCGCCCGCGTCGTAAGCCCATGCCAGCGCGAACGCTTCCCTTTGCGCCCTCTTATCACCGCGCAAAACAGCCGATCTCATCAGTTTCGGGACAAGCAGTTGAGCCGCTTTCACTTCAACCGCCGTAAATGTCCCGTTCTTTTGCGGGTCAAGAGCCTTCGCCAACAAAGTCCGCTTCACCCCGTCCGCGTCGTAGGCAACCATGTTTCGCGCCGCCGTCACCCAGCCTTGTTCAGTCTCTTCGAGACGCGCTTTCTCCCTGAGAGCTTGGACGGTGTTGATCTCCGTCCGTGTGTCCGTGTCGCTGGCGTAATTCGCCTTGTCGGGTCGCCCGATAGTGCGCTTGCCATCCTCTTCGCCGTGGGCGAGTTTCCGAAGGCGATCCACTTCCTCCGCGCTCGGCAAATCCCGCTCTAAATCGGCAATCAGGCTTTCGAGGGAGGGTTTTGGGGAGGCGTGCAGGTTGACATTTCCATTTTCAGCGGATAGATTGTTGTTGGGCTTGTCGGAAGGGGACGAAAATCGCTCCAAACCAGCGTTTGAATCCATCGCCGCGACAAGCTCTTTCTTTTTCCCGAGATTGAACTCGTAAAAAATACCTGTGTCACCTGTCACCCAATGCAATGGGAGACGGACGGTGAAATGCGAATCGTAAATTTCTCCATTGATCCTTACATTGACACCGTAATGCCAAAACTCTTTTGTCGGTTTTGAGGTTTGTTTTATCGAAGGTTCATCTTTGATGTGCCATGCGGATTCAACCATGGATTCAGCCTGCCTGACGGGCGCCATCTGGATAGGTTTCCTCGCTTTAGATACGGATTCGCTTTTAGATTCACTGGTGAACTTAACTTTCCTCCTATCCGACAACACGAGCGTTTTGCCTTGAAGGTTTTCCGCGATGAATTTTCTGATGAATTTTCTAGCTTCTTCCCTGTCTTCTGGAAGACCTTCCAAGTCAACATCCACAATCGCAGAAGCCTTCTGCCCAGAGAAAAGCTGCCCAGGATATTCAACGAACGAGTTCACCTTACCCTCGTGCGCTTTGATTTCCCTCCTGACCGCCTTCATCTTTTCATATGCCGCTTTCTTGGCTGCTGCATACTCGGCTTTCAACGACTTTTTTAGTTCGGCATGGTCTTTTTTAGCCTCTTTCTCCAAAGCATCATATTCAGCATCATTCAGAGCTTTGACCCGTTCAAACTCGGCAGAAAACAAGCTTTCTAGTTCATCCGATCTCGGGTTGTTGTTGTCGAGGCTTCGCCATTCGTCAATCATCGCTTGCCATTTTGCCGTCTCCTCTGGCGACACGCCCCATGTAGATGCGTTGTCGTCCTCCATGGAATCCCCCGACCTAGTGCTTAAATAATCTGCCCGTTCCCTTCGCTTGTCGCCCTCTTTGAACCATGTGTTTGGATCGAACTCGTCAAAATCGCTCAGATTTTCTATTTCTTCGGCAATGATAGCAGACCTGCCCATAGGGACATCCACACCAAAAACACGGTCAGTCCTAACGACTGGCTCGCCCCAAGTGTTTGGGTCTTCTGTGTCGAAATCTTGAATGAACCCCAAGAGATCGTTGGCCTCCTTGATCTGCTCGGGCGTGTATCCAACGGGAGCCCAAGTATCAGGGTCTTCAGGGTCAATGCTTTCGAGTTCTTCTATTAAAGAATCCAAACGATCTATCTTTTCAGACGCTTGCGCGATTTTCGCCTCTAGCTCAGGCACTTTCTCGGGGGATTCATCTTTCGCTTCCAGCATTTTATCTTCAAGGTCTGCCACTTCATCTGACAACCTGTCCCGTTCATCAACAGCAGTATCCAGTCGAGACCCCGCCTTCCCGCCCGAAAACAACGCCCCGTCCCCAGCCGTCACGCCTCTGCTCTTCAAGCCGTATTTCAAAACTCCCATCGCGTTCCCAAGCATCTTGTTCACCGCCTGCTTGCTGATCCCTAGCGTCCGCGCTGTCTCCACGCCGCTACGCCCTTCCATGAAGTCGCGCACCGCCGTTCTCGGTCTCTCGGGAAGCCGCCCGATCAAATCATCCAAAATCCCCGCGAGTTCTTCCTGTTCAACCCCAGCCGTCACACTTGCCCCGCTCGCCCCCTCGTAAGCGTCCGCAACCGAAAACCCTTCATTCGTCTGCCTGTCCAGAGAATCCGTCACCACACCCGCCCGGCGCGTCTCGCTATGATAAACCCGGTTCAACTCGTTGCGGATCACCCGCCCGGCGAACCCAGCGAACTGCACGCCGCGTTCCGCGTCGTAAGCCTGAGCCGCCCGCAAGAGCGCAATCTTGGCTTTTTGCTGCAAATCTTCCCTGTCAATACCGGGGATGTTCGAGTATTCACCAGCGATAGCACCCGCCAAGCCCATGTTATCCTTGAACAAGTCGCCTTTCGCTTTCCCGCGATCCACGAAATTGAACTCGTTCGGGTTTCTGTAAAGCCCGAGATCAATCCACATCTGCCGTGGGATCATCCCAGCTTTGCTCGCGGAATGGAGGATGTTCCCGCTCTGGGTGAACGCCCCACGGTTGGCTGTTGCGGATTTGATTTGGTTGGGGTTGAAAACCATGATTTGCGTGGGTATCTGTGAATTTTTGTCTGTGACTCCACCATACCCAGCAAATTCAAGCCATTTCCTAGCGGTTCCGTCGCGAACATTCCAAGTGTCCTTGATTCTTTCAGCGAGTTCTTCAAGTGTCATGTCCCTGATAGTTACAGGAAGACTGTCTCGGTTTATTCTTTCCGCTAAAATTTTCGACCCCTTGTCAGGGTCGCTATTGTAGTCGCTTAATTCAAATAAATCAGCTTTCAAAAAAGCATCTACCACAACACCTCTGTCGTAAGCCCAGCGAGTATCAGCGTTGGTTCCAAAGTAATGGCCTGGCCCCAATTCTCCATCACCCTTTTTGAATTTGTTAAATTTTTTGTCCGTCCCATGCCACACCACCATCGGCTCCCCGTTCTCGTCAACAACTTTGGAGACGGATTCGGGGTTGACGGATGCCCCTAGCTGGAGTAGATTGTAACCGAGTCCAACGGAGGGCATCTGAGTTGTCGCGAGGCTTCCATCTGCCGAAACATTTTCCCGTTGGGCTTCTTTTTTTGTCAGGTCAACCGCTTCAACATCGTAAGCGTGATGTCCCTTATCTCCCGAGTGTTCCTTGACGACGATATCCACCCTGTAATTCTCGCCCCTGAATTGGACGGCAGAAACGAGTCGGTGAACCCTGTTGATTTCTCTTGTTTCGGGTTCGTGGGCTTCATCCGAAAGTTTCCTTGCTGACCGTATTATTTCAGGCAAATGCAATGATGCGTAAATTTGTTCTGCACCTTTATGAACCATCATGTGTTCTACGGTTTTCTGATTGATGAGAACATCGGCATCCAGATCGGCGTTTCTCTTTCTTGTGTTCCAAAAAGAGCGTGTCTTTTCCATCGCCTCTTTCCGTATTTCTTTGATCGTATCTCCAGAAAACACCCCGTCATCCACGAGGACAGGCTTGACCACTTTACCCAAATTCGCCACCGCCTCCCAATCCCCAAACCACCGCTTGAACAGCGGGGTGCGGACTTGCGCCCATTGCCGCTCGTTGAGCTTCGTGGGTTGGCCGTTCGGAGCCTTCATGAAGCCGTCCTTGTCACGCCACTCGTTCAAGACTCGGTTGATCTGGTTCTCTGCCACTCGGTCTAAAAGCTCCTGATCCGCTTTCGGCAACTCCTCATAAGCATTCTTCGCAAGCGTCAACGCCCTTCTTTCATCCTCGGGCTTCACCGCAACCGCCTTCACCGCCGAATAAAGCTTCACATTCCCCCCGCCCGTCTCCTCTTGGTTCACCGTCTCCAAAAGCCCGTCAAACGCTTGCCTGATCCCGCCTTCCATCTCCTCAGCCGTAGGGTATGCCTCCATCCCAGTCTTTGAAATGTTCACCAGATAATCGTTCTGCACCGAAGACTTCGCCAGCCTGTCCATCACATAAATCTCGAACGCCCGCGCCGCCTTTTCTACGGTTTGCGAGTAATACGGTTTCGCCCTCGTCGCGTCCAACCCCGCACTCCGTTTCGAGAATGCCCCTTCGTTCACCGACCGCGCGATGTTCGCGATAGCCTTCACCACGCCCGCGCTCACCGCCCCCGTCTTCCCAGCCGCATCGCCTTTCACAGACCACTTGTCCAACGCTTTCACCGCCGTCTTGCCCGTCTCCGCAAGCCGCGCGAAATAGTTGTCCAAAGCGTGAAACCATTCGTGCGCAAAACTCCCAGCCCCTTTCGTTTTCGTCAGGTTGATCACCACCTTGCTAGGCTCGTAATGCGCCATCGCGTTCCCGTGCCCCCGCGCGCCGAACGCCATACCCAGCGAACCATCCAGAGACAACGCCCTCGTCTTCACGCCCAGCACTTCCGCCAAATCCATCAAAGCGTCAAAAGCAGAGTTCAAATCCGCTTGCCTTCTCCCGTCCTCCACCCAGTTTCCGAACTGCACACCCCTGAACCCGAACGCCTCAGAAAACATCTCGGGCGACACATCCCCAGCCCGCCTGTCAGCACCAGACCTCGGCTCGTTGTAATCCTTCCGCAACTCCTTCGGCCCCTTCATCCCCTCCCACACGACCGCCAGTTCCGCCGCGTTATCCTTGATATAACTCCGCGCCTCCTGCACATTCTCAAAACCAACCTTCATGCGCACCACGCCGCTCAAACCCTTGCGCCCCACGAAATACTTGCCCGTCAACCTGTCGCCATACACCCCGTAGTGCCTCGAATCGTCCTTCTCGGCTGGCTTCTTCTCCTTGCCGACCTCTTGGCGCAACTTCTCCGCAAGCTCCTTCGCCGCCCCGTCCTCGTCAGCGATCTCCGAGAAAATGCCCGTGTAACGCCCCTCCTTCTCCAACACCGTGATCTTCTTCCCCTCCACATTCTTCCCAGCATAAACGGAATATCTCCCGTTCAAAACGCTGGAAGTCCAACCCTTCGCCGACATCATGTCTGGAAACCCGAGCGACTCGTAAAGCTTGCATTGCAACCTGATTGCTTGGGTCTGGGCGATAATCCCGTCAAACCGTTCACGAGCCATCCCATCCTCAGACACCAAAACAGAAAGAACCTCGTGCAAGTTCTTCACCATCTCGCCCCACCGTCTCAGCTTGTAAGTGCTTTGCGGCTTCCTCGGCACCAAATCCCTCACCGCCTTCATCGCGGCCACTTTCCAGATCGGCGCGCCACCCTCCAAAAGCTTCCCGTAATCGGGTTCAGGGAAATGCTTCGCCAGCGTGATCTCCTTCACATCCTCTGGCAAACCCTCCAAATACTGATCCGCCACACGCCGCCAAAGCTCCTTGCGCGCCCCCTCGATCTTCTCACCGAAATCTTCGATCTTGCCCTTGTTCGACTTCTCGCCGAACAGCGGCACTCGCTCGCTCGCGGGGTTGTTCTCTTCTTCAAACTGATAAACCGAATCTGTCAGCATCCAAGCGTTGACACCCCATTTAGTCTCGAAAGAGCTAAAACCGACTTGGCTCCTCGTCTCGTTCCCCTCTTCGTCCCTGATGATAACGCCGCCCTCGGCAAACTTGTTGTTTTTGGTGATAAGCCGCTTTTTCCTCAAATCGTCCACCACGGATTTGCCGTAAGGCTCCTAGCAAAAACAACTTGATACAAAAGTAAAACGGTGTTAGGTTGTCAGCTATGCTGGCACATCGAGAAAGCCGAATGAAAG
>JAIFLJ010000097.1 GCA_020049135.1 bacterium
AAGCGGCGGGACGCCGCTTCTACTTTCTGCTCCCGCTCTTCTTCCCTTGTCCCTTGCCCCTTGTCGCTTGCCCCTATTTTCAAAGGAGATGAGAATGGCATGATCATGTTTTTTCGTAAACGCCATGATCCACCTTTTTCATAATCGTGAACCCAGCGTTCTTGGCTCGCGAAGCAGAAAACGAGGCTTTGCCGCTTAGCGTCTTGAAAGACGAAACGCACTGGCGCACCTCCTTTTTGCATAGCGGACAGTGCGTCAGCTTCGGCCTAGTAACTGGCCTGTTCAACTCTAAGTGTCCACCGCATATCTTGCAGTCACCAGAAACAGGCTCATACTCGTAAATCGGCATCTTGCCCTCAGCAAAAACTCAGACCTGCCCGCCGTTTTCAGCACCCAACTCCTGTGCAACTTCCTCACTGGTGGCATCATCTTCGCCTTGTGCGATCACAGGCGCGATCGCCAACAGCTTGTCGCCAGCATCTAGGTTGACCAGCTTCACGCCCATCGTGTTTCGCCCAGCTTCCCTGATATGTTTACAAGGCGTGCGAACCATCTGTCCCTTGGCTGTGATAAGCATCATCTCATCGCTATCCACCACGCTCAGAGCACCAACCACATGACCGGTTTTTTCGCCAGTTTTCATGGTTATGATTCCTTTACCGCCGCGTGTCTGGATACGGTATTCCTCGAAAGAAGTCCGTTTCCCTATGCCGTTGCTACCAGCCACTAGCAGCGTAGCCTGCAAATCCACTATTGCCAAAGCAACCACCTGATCTTTTGCTTCCAACATTATGCCGCGCACGCCAGAGGCTGGGCGACCCGTGCTGCGAACATCTTCTTCGTTGAAACGGATGCTCATGCCCTCACGGGTGATCAGCACCACATCATTGACCCCAGCAGTCAGACGAACATCCATCAGCATGTCGCCCACATCAATTCCGATAGCTATGATACCGCCCTTGCGCATATTGGAGAAGGCGTTCAGCGGCGTCTTTTTCACGGTTCCTTGGCGCGTGGCAAAAAGGATAAACTGGTTCTCCTGCCCCCATGTCTGATCTTCGTTATTGGGTCCGCGTCGGGATTCCACCCTGAGCAAGGCGACAACTTTTTCGTTGGACTGCAACTCTAGCACATTGGCAATGCTGCGCCCACGCGATGCTCTTGAGCCCTCTGGTATTTCATGGACTCGCTCCACATATACACGCCCCGTGTTAGTGAAAAACATCAGGTAATCGTGCGTGCTTGCTGTGAACAGCCTTTCGATGAAATCGCCCTGCTCATCCTCAATCTCTTCCTTGCGCACGGTGGCTCCTATAACGCCCTTGCCACCGCGCCTCTGCGAGCGGAAGCTGGAAACGGCTGTGCGCTTGATTAGCCCGGCATGAGTCATGGTGATGATCATCCCCTCGTTGGCGATTAAATCTTCGATGACCATATCGCCCTCGTCTGGCACGATCTGCGTGCGTCGCGGCGTGGCGTATTTATCTTTGATGTCCTTCAGCTCTTTTTTAATGATCGCCAAGACGCGGGACTCTTTCGCCAAGATGTCCGCGAGATCCAGTATCTTTTTCAAAAGCTCCTCGTACTCGCCCTTCACCTTGTCCCGCTCTAACCCAGTCAACTGGTAAAGGCGCAATTCCAGAATGGCGTCCACCTGCCTTTCCGTGAATTCGTAACGCCCGTTTTTCAGGCGTGCTTCGCTTCGGATCAATATACCGAACTGCTCCACCTGTTTGCGGCTGAACTCGTATCCCTGCAAACGGATTCTTGCCTCATCACGCGTCTTGGAGGTGCGTATGATCTTTATGAACTCGTCCAAGTTAGCCAGTGCTATCAAGTAGGCTTCCAGAATCTCAGCCCGATCTTCCGCCTTGTTCAACTCAAAGCGCGTGCGCCGCAAAATAACCTCGCGCCTGTGCTCAATGTAGCAGTTGATCATCTCCTTCAAGTTCAGCGTCTTCGGCCTGCGCTGGTCAATGGCAAGCGCATTGACGCTGAAGGATGTCTGTACGGATGTCAGGTCGTAGAGTTTGTTTATGACCACCTTGACTGCGGCGTCCCGTTTCAGTTCGATAACCACACGCGTATTTTCGTCCGACTCATCGCGAACCGCGCTGACTTCAGTTAATATCTTCTCATTCACCAAGTCGGCAATGCGTTCCACAAGCGTTGCACGGTTCACGCCATACGGTATCTCGTCTATCACGATGCACTCGCGTCCGCCCTTCATCTCCTCAGTGTGGACTTTGCCGCGCACTTTCACGCTGCCGCGCCCAGTGTTGAAATAGTTCTTGATCCCTTCCTGCCCTAAAATGGCGCACCCAGTCGGGAAATCTGGCCCTTTGATATGCCTCATCAATTCGGGTATGGTGATCTCTGGATGGTCTATCTGCTCGCACACGCCATCAATGACTTCGCCGAGGTTGTGCGGCGGAATGTTCGTGGCCATGCCAACAGCGATACCCGTTCCTCCGTTGACAAGAAGATTAGGGAATGCCGCTGGGAAAACGGTGGGCTCTTCGCGTGTCTCGTCATAGTTAGGGACGAAATCAACGGTGTCCTTGTCCATGTCCATCATCAATGCCGCCCCTAGGTGCTGTAGGCGAGCCTCAGTGTAACGCATGGACGCTGGCGGGTCGCCTTCCACAGAACCAAAGTTGCCCTGCCCGTCAATCAGCGGATCACGCATGGCCCACGGTTGCGCCATGTGAACGAGTGTGGGGTAAATGGCTTGGTCGCCGTGCGGATGAAAATTACCCATCGTTTCGCCGACGATCTTGGCGCATTTGAGATGCTTGCGGTTGGGCATGATGCCCAGTTCGCTCATCGCGAAAAGGATGCGCCGTTGCGATGGCTTGAGCCCGTCGCGCACATCGGGTAGCGCACGGGATATGATGACGGACATGGAGTAGTCAAGAAACGACCCCTTTATCTCGTCGGCCAAATTTATTTTCTCAATTTTTTCACCTTGGGCAAAAAGAGAGCCAGAGGCCATCCCTTCACGCGGAGTGTTGCTATCTGCCATAAATCAATTCCTTCTAAAACTTGTCAATTAATTCTGAAACTTGTTTTATCAAACATCAAGGTTACGGACATTCAATGCGTTGTCCTCAATGAACTGCCTGCGCGGCTCGACCACATCGCCCATGAGTGTTGTGAACATTTTTTCCGCCTCAAGCGCATCGGTCAAATCCACCTTCAACAAACGGCGGCGTGCCGGGCACATCGTCGTTTCAAAAAGCTCTTTAGGATTCATTTCCCCCAGACCTTTGAACCTCTGTATGCTCAGGCCGCGCCTGCCTATCTCTTTGATGGAGGCGAGAATTTCTGGAATAGAGAAAATATCTTTTTCCTTCGCGTCTTCGCCATCGCCTTCGATAAGTTTGTAAAGCGGCTGTCCCTTGGCTGAATAGTGATCCACATGCAGCTTTTTTGATTCCAGCTTTTTCAGCAGTTCTTTGATCGCCTTGCTCTCGGTGAGCGTGACATGGTTGGCTCTGCGCGTCACAGCCTCTTTCTTTTTTTCTGCCACAGCCTCCTCAGTCGTCATCGGATCTTCACCGAAAATTTTCAAGTCTTTGTTGGCAAGCGCAAAGTCCTTCAACTCTTCATCGTTGTGGAAATATTTAACCTCATCTTTATTGCCCTCGCGCACGCGGACGAGATGTTTAGGCAGCTCCTCGCCTCGCCTTTCATTCAAGTAGTTCTCAAAATTGCCGCCGTGCCGAGCCACTGATGACGCATATTTGTTCATCTGCTCCAGAAGCTCCAAAAGCTCCGGCAACTGCTTCTGGGCAAATTCATGCCCGTCCGACAAGCTTTTCAGACGCACATCTTCAATGCCCAACTCTAAAAGAATGCGATTCATCTGCACATCGTCTTGAATATATTCCTCGCGTTTCTTGCGTTTAATTTTGTAAAGCGGAGGCTGCGCTATGTATATAAACCCGTCCTTCACCAGCGTCTTCATCTGGCGGTAGAAAAATGTCAGCAGCAGCGTGCGAATGTGCGAGCCGTCCACATCGGCATCTGTCATGATTATAACTTTGTGGTAACGCAATCGGTCTAGCTTGAACGCCCCCTCGCCCTCGCCTTCGCCAATCCCCGTGCCGATGGCCGTGATCATGGTTCGTATTTCAGTATTTTGAAGCACTCTGTCAAGACGCGCCTTTTCCACATTTATGAGCTTTCCACGGATAGGGAGTATGGCTTGGAATTTCCTATCGCGCCCCTGCTTGGCAGAGCCACCCGCCGAATCCCCCTCAACTATATAAAGCTCAGTGTTTACTGGGTCGCGGTCGGAACAGTCCGCCAGCTTGCCGGGCAAACCGCCACCCGTGAGAGCAGTTTTGCGGACAGCTTCGCGTGCCCTTCTGGCCGCCTCGCGTGCGCGAGCTGCCGTGAGACTTTTTTCAATCACTTTTTTGGCCACGGCAGGATTGGAGTCGAAAAAGAACATGAGCCCATCGTAAACCATCGAAGCCACGAGCCCATCCACCTCAGGGGAAACCAGCTTCACCTTGGTCTGCGACTCAAACTGCGGGTTCGGGTGCTTGATAGAAAGGACGCATATCAGACCTTCGCGAACATCATCGCCTGTGATAGCCGGGTCTTTTTCCTTCAGAATTTCGTTGTTCTTGGCGTACTGGTTTATCGAGCGAGTCAGTGCCGTGCGGTATCCCGACAAGTGCGTGCCGCCATCAATGTTCGGTATCGCATTCGTGAATGTGAGAATCTGGTCTGAGTAAGAATCGTTGTACTGCATCACGCAGGCGATGTGGCACTCGTCCTCGACCTCAATGCCATCCACATTTTTCATTTTTACTGGGCGTTTACCGTTCAAGATAATCGGCTTCGGATGGAGCACTTCTTTGTTTTTGCCAAGCTCCTTCACGAACTCCTCTATGCCGTCCTTGTAGAAAAAGTGTTCCTTGCGCTCGGCACCATCCGCGCGCTCGTCCGTGAGACTGATTTTCAGGCCTGGGTTCAAAAAAGCCAGTTCGCGCAAACGGAGAGCCAGAACATTGAACTGGAACTCCGTAGCCGAAAATATCTGCGAGTCTGGCTTGAATGAAATCAGCGTCCCAGTCCCATTCGATTTCCCGATGACTTCCAACTTCTGCGTGGTTTTGCCGCGCTCAAACTCCATGTGAAAAACTTGCCCGTCACGGCGCACCTCGACATCGAACCACTCCGAAAGAGCATTGACGCACTTGGCGCCCACGCCGTGCAGACCGCCAGAAAACTTGTATGCACCCTGCCCGAATTTACCACCGGCATGAAGGTTTGTGAGCACCAGTTCGATGGCTGGCATTTTGAATTTCTGGTGCATGTCCACAGGTATGCCACGCCCATCGTCCTGCACGCTTGCAGAGCCGTCCACATGCAAAGTCACATCTACATTTTGGCAGTAGCCAGCTAGGTGTTCATCAATCGAGTTGTCCAGCACCTCGTAAACGCAGTGATGCAACCCGCGCTCATCCGTGTGGCCTATGTACATCCCAGGTCTTTTTCTGACCGCTTCCAAGCCTTCAAGCTTGTCTATTTTTGAGGCGTCATAGACCGCCAATTTCACTTCTGTTTCCGTATTTCCTGACATGACTTTTTTTTAAATTATTTTGCTAATGTTGTCGAGCATAGTCGTTTATTTTTTTAACCCAAATTATGGTTTGAAACAGACTCAAAAATATATCGCCTATGGGGTTTTGTTTTTTTATGAAAATTGGCCTCGCAAATACTTGCTTCAGCAAGCGGCTTTCAGATGACAGATTTTGTCATTCACATCGTGAATGCAGAATCTGTGTTTAAATAAGCCCTGTATCGCGCAACCCTTTTTCCAGTTGATTCCAACGCTCCTCAACCGAACCCGTGTAGCCGACTGATATACGCAAAAGACCTTGCGTTATTCCAGCTCTGTGCAGTTCATCCTCGGTAAGTTCGCTGGATGTGGTGGAAGCCGAGCAGGACATCAGCGTATCAAAATAGCCAAGGCTCACGGCCATGAACCCAAAGCCGCACTCGTTCTGTAAACAGGCCATCAAACACTTGGCTTTGTCAAACGAGCCTGTGTCCAATGAAAATATACCGCCGAAACCGTATTCGGCGTTCATCTGCTCTTTAAAAAGCTGGTGCTGCGGATGCGAAAGCAGTCCGGGATAACGAACTTTCAATCCTTTTTCCTCAAGCCGTTGAGCAAGGAATAAGGCTCTCGCACTATGCTCTTTCATCCTGAGCGCAAGGTGCGGTATCCTCAGACTTATATCGAA
>JAIFLJ010000094.1 GCA_020049135.1 bacterium
AAGCGGCTTTGATTTTTCGCCAAGGTGTTTTGATGGTGAAAACTGGCTTGTTTTCTCTGAAAATGGGCTAAGTCCGACAGGCTCCTAGGGTTGCCCATCCGCGGGCTACCCCAGGTCCAATGTAAAAACGGAACAACCCTGAAGGAGTTGAATCCTCCTCTGGCTCTTTTGTTCATTGATGGGAAAAAGGGTTCTATTTGAAGAAATGAAATCTGTAAAGTGTCACTACTTTTTATCACCGGATTAATATCAGCCCCCCCCTTTTTTCGGAGGAGAAATTTCTTTTAATGAAAGAATGTTGAGAAATAACTTGCGTTTTGTTAAAAAAAGTTCAATTTTATTTCATGTTTGCAGAAGGAACTTGGTTGGAGTTGGTCACGGAAGAGGATGCGGCGTTTATCAAACGATTCATCCTCTGCTCGGGTTCTTTGAAGGAACTGGCGGGCGTTTATGGGGTGAGTTACCCCACACTGCGCCTGCGGCTCGATCGTCTAATCGAAAAAATTCGCGCCTACGACCATGTCCAGACAGCGGATGCCTACGAGAAGATGTTGCGCGGTTTTTATGCCGAGGGCGCGATTTCCGAAGAGGCGTTCAAGTCGCTTCTTTCCGCATACAAACAAAAAAACAAGAAAGGATAAACAACCCATTATGAAAACATCGCACCGTTCGCCCTTTGTCCAATGGCTGATCGTTACCGTCGGTTTGATAGCCGTTGGTTACATCCTCTACTGGCTCTACTCCCGCTACGGGCACAGGATTCATATCTTTCCCGCCAAAGACACTCACTCATGGTGGGGGCCGATGTTTCCTGCGCTGACAGGAACTGTTCAAGGGATTTTTTTTGGTATCTGGGGCACTTGGGCATCTATCACTGCCGAGAGGCAAAAAAACTCTGCGCCCGTCCATCGTTTGCTCAAAGCGATGATGTCAGTGGGGGCAATCCAAGTCGCGCTCAGCATCCTCGCGTTTGCTAATATCGGCGGCGATGTTGCCGGGCGGCAGCCGTTCTATGTTTGGTTCCCGCTGCTGCTCACAGGCGGCATTTTACTGGGGGTTGGTTGGCTCAATCTTTTCTTCCTCAATCGGGAGGATAGAAAAAAGACGATCGAACAAGAACTGCTCAAAATGAAAGCGATGGATTCTTGAAAGGCTCAACCATGATCT
Organism: bacterium; assembly: GCA_020049135.1. Lineage (GTDB taxonomy): Bacteria > Verrucomicrobiota > Verrucomicrobiia > JADLBR01 > JAIBCM01 > JAIFLJ01. The sequence goes on from JAIFLJ010000094.1 coordinate 1,168, forward strand.
CACAATTGCTCTCAAAAATCGGCAACTGCATCCACGGATCAAACGCCGTGCGAGTGTTGGATGAGGAAGGCATCGTCTTTCAAAGACCTTGGGGATTTGTCACGCTCAAGTTCCACGCCTTCAGGGCTCCCCTGGTCCTTGCGTGCAACAAAATAAAGATCAAGCATTGCGCCGTTTTTGTGACGCGTTCGCGATTCTATGTGACGGGCTGGCTTTTTCGCGTGGTCAATATCCCGCTCGACCGAAATCACGCCCGATTTTACACCGTGACTCTCGAAGGTAACACGATCGAGATCCACATCGCTTGCGAATCATTTAGCCACCTGCGCCGTGGTGCTATTTCGGTCAAGTTCTCCTCCGATCAAGCCTCTCAACTCGCCACCTATATCGAGTCGCTCCAGCGCTTGTGATCTGGGAACTCGGTTCAGGATGTCTGAAGGTGGTGTCCGAGTCATGCGGGATGACTGAGGATCCATTCCAAAAGGGCGCATCTGCGATTCATTGACCTACCGACCGTAGGCGAGAGATTTTTGAATATCGAATATTGAACAAGGAATATCGAATTTTGAAGGGACGGAGGCGCGAAGTGCTAGGGAGTGTGCGAATTCAATTCGCGCTTTTTTCTTGTTTCAGCGAAATTCAATTTCGCAGACTTCTGTGGAAAGGAGGGGCGTGCGTCCCGCCGCCCTCTGTTGTAGGAGGACGATGCAATGAAAGAGTTAAAGTGGAACGATGGAGAGACGAAGGCGAGGGAATTGAATTCCCTCGTTCCTATCCCCAAGCATCAAAAATCAGTGTCCATCAGTGGTTGCAAGCAATCTCGCGTATTTTGCACAGGATTTAAACGACAAGGGACTCATGAGAGGTCAATGAATCGCAGAGGCGCCCATTCCAAAATAACATAACCAAAATCTGCTCGTTCCAAGCCTGTTTTCTGTCAAGATTTGTGGTCTGCACCCTATTCCCGGCATCCATCCGAGCCGAATAATGGACTGGGGGGGCTGCCGCCAGTATCGAGAAAGTCATTGCAGCGGCGATGCTGAGGCACTAACTTCACCTACAACGCTTATGCTTACTAAGATCATTATCGAATCATTCAAATCGTTAGAACGGGTCGAAGTTGAACTTGGTCTCGTGAATGTCTTCGTCGGCGCGAACGGGAGTGGGAAAAGTAATCTGCTTGAAGCGATCGGAGTGCTCTCTGCCGCGCCGCCAGTGGGCGCGTAGATGATGAGGCGTTGATGCGGCGCGGCGTGCGCCCCGGATTACCGCAACTTTACAAGTGCGCGTTGAAAGGAGAGCATCGCACGCCACACATTGTCTTTGAGGCACAGAACGAGCAAGCGTCCTACAAGGTAAGTCTCTTCAATCCTCTGGGCGACCCGAAACCAGCATGGCACTACCATACGGAGTTATGGAAGCTAGGTGACGAGGAACTCGCTGGCAGGTCGCATCGAATGCGGGCAAAGCTGAATCCCGAGGCGGGATACGCTGAAACAGAACGGGATTATTTTTTCAAAAAATCCAAGGATTCTTGGTAAAAAAGCGTCTTAATAGAGGAGAAGATTTAAAAAAATAGAGCTATTGGATAGGATTTTATGGCGCGAAAAAATTCATGATAAAGTGGCGAGCATGAAACGAGACAATCTTTTTTTGGTTTTTATAGGGGTCTTCATCAGTTGTGTGTTTTCTGTTCCTGTCCATGCGGATAGGTTCCAAGAGGTCGCCCAAAAGGCGCGAACAGAATTTGCGGCATCCCAAATTAAATGGCAGAACGACTTAGCTGAATTGGTGGTTCAAAAAAATCCTGAATTCAGGGCAATGGCCAATACTGCGCGCGATTTGCAACTGGCATATACCAAGAAGAGAACGAGGGAATTTCTGTTTTTGATAGAGAACGAACCTCACTGTGTGACCTTAGATAAGGGACTGACTTCGTTTGCCAACTATGAGTGGACTGATAAAAATGCGAGTGCATTGATCAAGGGCGATCCGAGCTATGTGGCATTTTTGGAAGATATTTCAAGGCTCAGAGAAAAAAATGACCAGAATCCAGATTGGTCAAAATTCAGAGAATGGTTTCAAAATACCCTGTCGAAAAGCAAAGAATACGAGACTCTATTTAACGATTTTAAGGAGAGGCAAAAAGGGATCGAAGCCTTGCTCAATCAATATAAACCGGAGTAGGATCATTTTATAACAAATCAGTTTTGGAAAAATTATCATTATATGAAAAACAGTTTGATTCCCCTCGTGATATTTCTAGGAATGTTTTCCGTGCCACTGTTCGCACAACCAACCTCGCCTGAAGAATTTATTGCTGAATATCGCTCGGCGGTCCAAGAAAAAAATTCGGAAAAACTTTTTGCTCTCACTTACTTTAAGGATATGAGTGAATCCGATAAGGAGCGAGTTCGTCAATCCCAGCAACAATTGTTTTTTTCTGGTCAGGACATTAAAGATATTTTGTTGGTGCCGTTGCCCGGAAATTTCAAGGCAGTGCAGATTATGCGAGGAAGGAAAATGGAGGTAACATATCCTCCAGTCGGAATTATTCGGACGGAATACAGCGATACAAAAAATGGGGTAACTGCGTCGAATGCTCCTTATGCCATTATTGACGGAAGATACTTTATTGTCACCAGTAAGATAACTGATTTGGGATGGAATGGGCCTCCTGACAAGAATATCGCATTTATGGTCGTAGGGCCGGGCCAAGACAAGGTTCAGATTAAAGCAAAATGGAATGCTAGCGGTGTAGATTTGGAAGAAACATCTAATACCCCGTCGTGTAGTATGTGGGGTCAGTATTTTAATCAGATCACAGTCACTAGTTCCGAGGATGATACGAGCGTAACATTGACTATTCAGGAAGACGGGAAGGCTATATATACCTCCGAGATTCTGAAGGGAAAAGGTGTTTTGGAATACAAAAGAAAGAACCAATAAAAAAATGTAACCAGTGGGAAGAGGCTTGGGCGCAGAAGAGAGAAAAAAAAACGATATGAATGGGTCGAATATCGGTTCATTGAATAAAAAACAGAGTGGCTGTGCCGCACTCTTTGGTTTGCCGTTCGCTTTGGTGGGGGTGCTCGCGCTGGGGTGGTTGCTCAGAGATATTTGGGTGGTGTGGCAAATGTCGAGTTGGGAGGAGGTGCCCGCCCGCATTTTGATGGTGAATCTGGATCAAAAGAGGGGACGAAAATCAGACACCTATCGCTTGGATTGCCGATACAGTTACGAGTGGCAGGGGCAGTCCTTTGTGGGGACTCGTTTTAGTGCCCAGAAAGAGAGTGATAATCAGTATTCGTTTTACGAAAAATGGGAGAGAAAACTTCGCACTCACCAACGCTCGAGAGAACCGTTCCCCTGTTATGTCAATCCAGCCAATCCCTCGGAGTCAGTGTTGATGCGCGAGTTGCGCTGGTGGTCGGTGGGGTTCAAAGCGATTTTTGGACTCGCCTTCGGAGGAGTCGGGTTCGCCATGATTTATGGGGCGTTTTCGAGTCGGAAGGATGCCGAAGTCCGGAAGTTAAAAAAAGAGGAATTTCCGAATGAACCATGGCTTTGTAAAAAAGAATGGGCGGATGGAAAAATCACTTCCAATATCATGTCAAAGGTGTGGAACTGGACCGTCTTCGCAGTTTTTTGGAATACCATCGCTATTACCATCGCTTTCTCTTCTTGGTTGATTATCTCTGACGAAATAAGTCGCGGCAATCGGGCGGCTTATTTGGTGCTGATTTTTCCTGCGGTCGGTGTCTGGTTGGCGTGGAAAGCGATTCGGTGTTGGATCATTCGATACAAATTTAATCCCTCCGTTTTTCACATGGCGACTCTCCCCGGACTTGTGGGCGGTGCTCTCTCGGGGGTGGTGCGCATGCCCAAGAGATTGGAAGTGGGGGGAGGCTTCCGAGTCCGTCTTTACTGCCTGAATCGCAAGGTGGTCTCCTCGGGTGGAGAGAGGAGCACAGAGGAGCGGGTGCTGTGGGAGGATGTGGCGGTGCTAGAGAGAGACTTATTAGACGGACGAGAAGGAGGGATAGCCGTGCCCGTGCTCTTTGCCATTCCCTACGACCTGCCCGCTTCCGACCAGAGCAATTCGGACGACACGATCGATTGGAAACTCACTCTATCGGCGGAGGTGCCTGGAGTGGACTACGAGGTGGAGTTTGAAGTGCCTGTTTTCAAGACCCCAAAAAGCTCGCCGAATTTTGTGTTGCCCGAAACCGCAAAAAAGGTCATCGAGCCTCTGCTGGCGCAGGAAAATGGGAGCGAACAACTCCGAGCGCAGGGGGTGGAGGTGGACGAGTTGGCGGGCGGTGGAGTGCATTGGCGGTTCGGTCGCTGTCGCGCGAAGGGGTTCGCCTTGGCTTCGGTAATCGTGGCCTTGGTGACTGGAGGGGTAGGAGTGGGGTTGTATGTGGCAAAGATCCCCTTGATTTTTTCTTGCGGTGCAGGGTTGTTTTGCCTCTTGTTTGTATGGTTTTTAATGGATCAACTTTTCTATTTGAGCGAGGTCTGGGCTGATCGCAAGGAACTGAAAGTCGTGCAGGGCAAATGGTCTCTGGTAGAGACGGTTTTTCCTGCCGAAAAACTGGAGAGCCTAGTTATCCGCGAGGATGGTTTCGTGGGAGAAAAACGGTTCTATTCCCTGCGTGTGAAAACCGAGGACGGGAAGGATCATGTCTTGGGGCGTTTTTTGAATGACCGCGCACTGATGAATCGGATGGCAGAAAGATTGATCCAGATCTATCCCGCCCTCAAAGCACCAGGGCTCGTGTGATTGTGGGGACGAAGGCTGAATTGGACTTCCGGAAAGTCCAATTTGTTGTTTATTTAGACTCTGTGGAAGGACAATGCTCCATTTGATTTTTGACAAGATGAACAGGAACGGAGGATGGGTAAAAAGGAGGGAGGTCATCTTGACCTCCGTGCCTATCCCCGCGGGTGAGAAGCACCGCGCTCCTTTTCCGAACCGAGTTGGGGAAGGTCATCGAACAGGGGGTCAGGCTGACATTTGTGACTGTTTGCACCATATTCTGAAATCTTTTGATAAAGGTCTCCAGCAAACTCAATCCGAATACTGCGAGGC
>JAIFLJ010000093.1 GCA_020049135.1 bacterium
AGATATATTATCTATAATATGTCAACAGAAAAATACCGAAAACAAGAGGCTTTTTCAAAAAAAGGTTAATTTTATGGAAGGAACAGGGCAAAAACCAAACCCTTGACTTCCTTAACAAGTCGTGTTAGCTTATCCTTGCCGAGCGGCGGTGGAGAGGTGGGGGCGACCTCACTCTGGGATTGACCAGACAAAACAGGGTCTCCACCAACTACCTCGGCTTTTTCTATTTCTACCGCACTTACCAAATAAATTCGGCTCCCCTTGCTGGAATCCACAAATTCCTTCGCCATGATCTTCACCATCATCACATTCCCGTCCAAAGGCATAGGAACCATGAAATGGATCAGCTTCCGCACATCTCCCGCATCGGATTCCTTTTTAGGTTCACGCTCCATGACGGCTACGGCCTCTTTGAAAAGAAAATCTAAATTGCCCAAAGCCATCATGTGCGCCTTCTGCGACACCGACCGAGAAACAGAAGAAAGGCTCAAAAGTTTTTTCAAAGAAGTCGCAGAAACCGTTGCAAAAATGCCCGTGTCATCGTTGATCAAAGGTTTGTTCAAAAAAGCGACAGCCGCCGACCTCACTTGATCGGAACCGCGAACCCGCCTCAAATTGGCAAAAACCTCCGCCGAACTGCCGCCACGCGAAGGTTGCCCGCTACTCTCGGCGGCCCGCGCATTCTCGGGCATACTTGAAAAATTGCCAGAACCAGCGGGATCGGTCAACTCTTCAAACTCAACCTTCTTCCCGGCAAACAACCTGCCCGAATCTAAAAATGAACGAACGCCTTCAATCACGCTAATGGCAGCGTCTTCCATCACAGGGAAAAGCTCCGCGCTATCGCCCACCGTGAACCCGCCGCCCTTATCCTCGTAGATGAACGGCAAAGGCGCAGTCAGCGTGTAGGGTATCGCCCGCGTGTCCGCTGGCTCCCATATCGGGATGTAATACCTGTTCCCCTCTGGGTCTTTCATCTCGTCGAACTTGAAAAAATCAAGTTGCGTCCACTTCGCCTTGTCCCCGGCAAAAAGCATCCCCTGAGCTTCGTTCTCGCGATAAACAGACTCCCGATAGGTCTCGCCTTCCAAAGAAAACGGTTTTTCGAGCCGTTCCCCTTCAAACATGAACCGTTGCCCGAGGCTCTTTTCGACCTTTTCAAGAAGGGCAAGCTGCGAGGAGCTCAACGCGATCCCTTCCCGCTTCATGCCAGCAAGTTTCTGGTAAATCTTCACGCTGTTGGCTTCGCTGGCAGTTGGTTTTTCGGAGGCGTAAAGGCTGCTGTCCTTGCTCTGGTCAAACCGTTTGGATAGCGGGATGATGTTGCCTTGGTTGTCGTAGGTCACTGGATAAGGCGTTCCGATCCCAGCAAATTTGATCTTCGCCCCGTCCCAATTCCTTCTTGCCCTCTCCATGGCGTGAGGGACATTCAAGCCTCTCATGCCGTCAACAAAAACATCGCCGCCATCTTCAACAACAACGACAATTTCCGTTTTATACCCAAGACTTTCTTCGTAAGATTTATTTGCTCTCCCTTCTCTGCGATAACCCATCAAAGAGTCTGGGGCGTTCCGATAAGATTCATTCGGATAATCAACCGCAATCGCTTTCACCCTTTCATCCACCATCCTCTGCAACTCTTCCCTGTTCTTTACGGGGTCTTTGGCGAGTTCGAGGTATCGGGCATCCTGTTCAGGCGTGACGCTGGATTTTTCTCCCGAATGCAAAATAGTCGGTTGACCGCCAGCACCCTGCCGAGTATGTTGTCCTTGTATGAAAACTCCAAAAGACAGATCACCACGAGCATCGGACTTCCCCGAAGGTTCGAGATTCTTTTGCGACAACACCGATCCCATTGTGATGACCCCAGAAGGCAAACTTTTCGATTGCTCTTGCGGGCGTTGCACCGAAATGCGGTCTTGGAAAGAGTTCGGCAGAACCGCTCCTGCGAGACGGTTGACCGCAGAAGAGTTTGACCGCAAATGCGCCGCTGAATTTCGTTCCTCTTTACGAGCCGCGTAAGCCCAATACGCGGCTTGGTATAATTCACGGCTATCGGATGTCAAAATATCAAACGAAGCAAATTCAGCTTCATTCTTCCACTTAGGAAGCGACCTTAAAAACTCATAAGGGATGTGGGCAATTTCTTTCGCCTCCATCATTTCAGGGATCGAGATTTGAATTTCCGCTTTCGTCCCGTCTGGATATTCTATGGTAGCAACGCCATCCATATATCCTACATCAGTCGGATTAGCAAAACGGTTTTCTAAGTCACCATACAATTTGAATTTTTTCTCGATGGCGTTCAAAACCTGAACTGCTTGTTCAACGGTATCCACAACTATCGTTGCGCGGATGACATCTTTTAATGAGTCTGCCCCTCTGTCCTTCTCAAGAAGTTTCTCAACCGATCTTGCCGCTTTTTTCAGTTCTGCATATTTCGCTTCACCGCCAAACTCTTCGGCCAAGCCTTTGATCGTTTCGTCAAACTCGGGTTTTCTCGGTTTGCATTTCTCGATGTAATCTTTGACCTCAGCAAGTTTTTTGATTGTTTTTTCTACCCCATACCTTTCGCCAAACTCTTTGATGATTTGCGCGTCTGTCTTTTTCGGTTCTTTCTTTTTTGCTTCGATAACGAGATCATATTTCTCTTTGTATTTCGCCAACACCTTTTTGAAATTGGTGTAGGGGTCGTTATCCATCACCTTTTTAGGCTTTGCGGATGAATGGAGCACGGAATCTACAACCTTCACAGGCACTTTCGTCCAGCCCGCCAGCATTGCCGCTTGCGCCGTCGCGTTGCCGTCCCGGATCGTAAATGTCCCGTCCGCATTTTGGGACACATCCAAAGGAGCCCGTTTCTTCGCCCCTTCCTCCCCTTCGATAGCCTTCACCATCCAATCCGCCGCAGTCTGGCGCGGGTCTTTTTTCTCGCCCCTTAAAAATTTCTGATCTTCAAGCTCGTTCTTTAAGCTCACCAGCTTCGAGAGCGGCACGATTTGCACTCGCTTCTCTGAAAGGTCTTGCAGAGACACATCGAACGCCATCCCGATCTTGTCCTTGTAACTGGCCAACGCCGACACATTCACCGACCCAGCGTAGTTTTTGATGTTTTCAGCCGTGATCTTTGGCGCGGAAAACAGTTCACCGCGATTAACATTATTGACAGTGGCAGTCGCCGCCTTGTTCAAAGCCGACTGTTTGGTGGATTCCTGTCCAGCCGTTAAACTCGCCTCAGCGTCCAGTTTCGTGAAAATCCTGATGGCGTTACTTGATGAAACGCTCGCAAGAGGCTCCATCCCGACAACCTGTTTTAGTTTTTCGGCATCCGCCTTCTGCCCTGCGTTCAATGGTTTCGACTCGGCTTCCGCAGCCGCCATGGCAATCTTCCACACCGCTTCCTTTGTCGGTTGAACATCCGCCAAGAATGTCGCCTGTCTCGGGTCTCCCGCCGCCTCTACCGCACCAGCGTAACACGCCAGACCACGGATAACCCGCTTCGCGCTCCTTCTGTTTTTGTCCAGAAACTTCAAAAGCTCCGCTTGCGATGGTGAAAGCCCGTCTTCGGAAAATAAATTGCCTTGCGCCGCAAACTTCTCCACCGTCTCGCCCCGATCCCGCAACTCGATCAAGGTCTGGGCAACCGTCAACAGATCACCAGCTATCCCAAGCGGATAAAGCTCACCAGCCGCTATTCTCGCGTTCTGCCGCGCAATCGCGGGCGCAATGCCAAGCAAGGCGTTCGTCAACTGTTTAGCGTCGTCCTCCACGCTCTCTGTCATCCTGCCCAACGCTGTCATCCCTTCCATCGAATCCCCGTAGGCATACACGAAAATGGCGTTCCTGATTCTCCGCAAACCCGTTTGCGAAAGCCCTGAGTTTTTATCAATCAACCCGCCGATCTCGCCTCTCGGCACGATCTTTTGCATGAACGCCGTCACGAAAGGCATGTTGGCGGTTGATAAAATGTCCCCCGCCTTCCCCTCGTCACTCACGAAAAGAGACATCACGCTCGGATCATCTACCAGATTCCGCGCATCTTTCCGCGCCGTCTCAATCTCGCGCATCGGGGCGACATTGGAAACATTCGCGCCCTCCGCAAACTTCACGCGCTGTTCTTCGGTCAAAGGCGTGACGCGCTCCCTGACAAGCATAGGGTTTTTCATCGCCATCACCTTCTCGGCATCCACACCGAAAGCCGCAGCGTTCTTGGCGATGTTCTCCTTGTATTTCTGGACGGACTCTAAGCCGCGCCCGTAAGCCCGCCGCAAGCCCATCGCCCGCCCGTTCCCGCTCTCAACCACGGCATCGCCACCGACGATAGGCGCACCCCCGCCGACACTTTCCGAATTGGAAAGCCTGTAAAAATTGGAGTTGTTCGCAATCTCGTCAACCTGCAACTGGCTCCCCGCGCTCTGCCTGTCTCTGGGCTGCAAATGGGATGGGTATTCGTTGGACACCGCCCCCGAATCTTCGTTGCTGACATTCAGACCATCGGCTTCGACTACCGCCCATTGATATTCAATCTCTTCGTTGCGATCCGTGAACGCAACGCCTTTATTCCCCGTAACCCTTTCGCCCCATGCTTGGGCGATCTGGTTCAGTTTTTGAGTGCTGGGTTTCCGCTCTGATACCTTTGCGTGTTCCGTCTTGCTTCCAGTTCCATCGCCCTCATTCTTTGCCAGCGGAACAGTGGAAGTTGCTCCAGCGGACGCATCGCTTCCAGCCACCACTTGGCTTTTTCCCCCTCCTTGATCCTGTCCCAAATATCCTGCGCCGTCATTTCTCTGGGATAAATCAGGTTTTCCAGCCTCAACCCCAGCGGCAGCATCAGCCCCTTCCACCGCTCCTGTTCGATCTGTGCTTGTGTTTCCATCCTCACTAATACTCGCGGCGTTTTCGGCGTCAACCGACTTTTTGATTAAATCATTATCCCTCTCGGAAACCCTTTAACACATAGTTTAATCCAAGAGCGTTCCCTTTGCTGATTTCGAACTCGTCACAGCCACCCCTATCCTCATCCCCATCCTCTTCATCCTCTTCATCTTCATCTACACTGCATTTGTTGGTTTTGGACATTCTCGTGTAAAGTTTAAACTCGTCGCCATAACTCTTGCAGAGGCACTCAAAGATTTCTTTGCGCAAAGCGTCTGTGGCGGCATACAGTGCCGTCCCCATAAGGTCAGAGGAGTCTCCTGATTCATCAAAGGATTCAGGTGATGCCTTGGCCGCCACGATCCCAAGAATAAAGGGGTCAATATCCAAATCTTCGGCGAGTTCGACTATCGGCGTTTCGGGGTTCTCGTCCCACTTTAGTCCTGAAAACTCTTGGTAAATCCTCGCTAAGGCCAGTAGTCGCAAGAGCGTCATGCTTCTTTCGTAATCGTTTTCGCTTCCAGTCAGGTCAGCCTCACCGAGTATGTTCCAACACTCCTTGCACCACTCAAGTTCCGAGCCAAAATACCACACCCTAAACATGCTCGACGCTTGTGCAGATATTTCGCCCCAAGTGATTCGTTCGCATTCGTCTTTCATCTCTTTCCCCTGTTTTGAACTATTTCTTCCGCGTATTGTTTCGCATAGTCCCATGAAGAAAACAGGGCGGGTGGCGGCGCGGCATCGCCAAAAGAGGAAATCCAAGGATCGTCCCCAAACATGGTGTAAGCTTCGTAGAGTTTCTCTGCCGAATCGCCAGATTCAGCTTTCTCAAAAAACTCCGAGACCATGCTTTTGCATCTGGCGACCGCCTCCTCGTATGTTTCAAACTCCCCAGCAACCCATCGCTCATCCTCGTCCATGAAATGGAAGTTGTCGTCCACATAGACCCTATATCCGCTTTTCATATCGTCCTCCTATTTTGTTGTTAATTTCTCTTTCTTGCCGACAAGCAGTCATCGGCATCCTCCTAGCGATACATCCTATGCCCCCATCTCTGCCTTGCCTGCTTGTGGATGTAGGCGTTGTAGCAAGTCCAATCTTCTGAAGACATGTCTTCCATATCCAGACCTCTTGGAAAATCCCCCAGTGTTACCAGTTCGAAATCCATCAGCCTGTCTGCGCTAGAACGAAGCAAATCGAACTCGTAGCAGGCTCTGTCCAAAAACAGTTGCCGATCTTCTGGCGTGAGTGGGTGTAATTGCAAAAGTTGTCAGCTCTAGGCGGCTAGACCTTGATCTTTCCAGTAATTTGCTTCTTCGTTGTTGGCACGCAGGACGCGGA
>JAIFLJ010000048.1 GCA_020049135.1 bacterium
GTGATCCTCTGTCTCCTGCCAGCTTTTTTCATCGCGGGAGCGATTGGCGTATTCTTGAGCAAAGAATCGGTCATGCGCTATCTCGGTGCTGGGGCACCTCGCACCTTGGCTTATGGTGTCGCTTCTTTTTCTGGAACGATCTTGTCAGTCTGCTCCTGCACAGTCCTTCCTCTTTTTGCAGGGATATGGCGGATGGGCGCTGGGTTGGGACCCGCCATCGCTTTTCTTTATTCGGGTCCGGCGATCAGTTTTCTCGCCATCGTGATGACAGCTCGCATCTTGGGGTTAGAAATCGGCGTGGCTCGCGCAGTCGGTGCTATCGCATTCAGTCTCATCATCGGCTCAACCATGGCCTTTATCTTCCGCAAGGAAGAGTCACTCGCCCGCCCTGCTGCCCCTCGTCCCGAGGCGACAGACGAGATTTCTTTGGTTCGGACGGTTCTTTGGTTGGGCGCCATGATGGGAATTTTACTTTTTGCTAATTGGAGCGATTCGGGCGATGTTTTTTTTGCCCGAGTGGCTGAGTGGAAATGGCGACTCACCTCCCTTTTCACTTTGGCGTTGGGCATCATGCTAGTAGCTTGGTGGGGCGTGAAAATGTGGAAAGCGGCCTTGTGGATTTCTTCTATTTTTCTGACTTCCCTGTTTTTTCCATCCCATCACAACCTCTCTTTTGCCGTGGGCACAGTGGGGCTTTCGATCCTGACCGCGACGGAGGAAGGAGTCTTGGGAGAGTGGTTCAACGCCTCTTGGGATTTTGCCAAAATGATCGCCCCCCTGCTCTTGGGCGGAGTCTTCGTTTCAGGCTTTCTTTTGGGAAGACCTGGGGAGGAGGGGATCATTCCCCATTCTTGGATTTTCGCTGGGGTAGGCGGCAATTCTTTGGAAGCCAATTTCGTGAGTGCCGTGGTCGGTGCCTTCATGTATTTTGCAACACTGACTGAGATACCCATCTTGCAAGGATTGATAGGCAACGGCATGGGCAAAGGCCCGGCGTTGGCACTGCTTTTGGCTGGGCCAGCTTTGAGTTTGCCCAGCATGCTTGCATTGAACCAGATCATGGGGCTTAAAAAGACCGCCGTTTACACGCTCATGGTAGTAGTGATGTCAACTGTGGCGGGGTGGATTTACGGAATTTGTTTCTGACGGACTCGCAAGTGTGAGAAAGCGGAGCAGAAAACATGGAGAGACGGAATACGGGCGGATGCGCCTGCTATACAAAGGAAGATTATGAAAAAAATACAAATACTCGGGACAGGTTGCCCAAAATGCAGCCAGTTGGCAGAAAACACAAAAAAAGCGGCTGATGCCGCCGGATGGGAATACCAGATAGAGAAGGTGACCGACATAGCACGCTTCGCAGATTTCGGCGTGATGATGACCCCTGCGCTAGTCGTGGATGGCACAGTTATTTTTTCTGGCAAATCGCCGTCTGCCGCTGAAATTGAAAAGACAATAAAGGAGAAAATTGTATGAACATAAAAAAAATTGCGACAATTGCACTCATCCTGTTTGTCGTTTGCACCATCGTGCTTGCGCTCTGGAAGAGCACAAAGAAGAAAAACACGGAAGAAGCGTTCGTTGCTCCCAGCAAGCCCCGTTTGGTAGTCACGAACTTTCACGCCACGAAACGGTGTCCGTCATGCATCAAGATTGGAAAATTAACCGAATCTGTTTTGCGGTCCGACTTTGCGGCGGAGCTGCAATCGGGAACTATTTCATGGAAAATAATAAACACCGACAAACCAGAGTACGCGCATTTCGTTGAAAAATATAAGTTGGTTAGCGCAAGCATCGTTTTATCTGCGGAGAGCGAAAAGGGAGAAACAGCTTGGAAAAACCTAGATCGCGTGTGGTCACTGAAATCTGACGAGGCCGCTTTCTGTAACTACATCAGAGAGGAAGTGGGAGAGGTGCTCAAATGTATAGCTTCAGGCGGTGCTCAAAAATCAAGCGGCGGTGTCTCGGATGAAAGTGAAGCTGGGTGTTGCAGGAGGTAGCCATGACAGATTTTTCATGGTTCTATCCGCTGACCGCTATCTGGTTGGGTGTGCTTACCTCAATAAGCCCGTGCCCTCTTGCCACCAATATAGCGGCCATAGGGTATCTCGGGAAAATGGCAGGAGCAACAACAGCGGCACAACTGCTCACGGCCACGGCTTATACGGTCGGGCGAATGTTAGCCTACTTGCTCGTAGGTTGGCTTATCATCGGGGGGCTGCTGTCGTCACCTTCCCTTTCTGTGTTCCTGCAAAAACATTTGAACCAGATGCTCGGCCCTCTGCTTATTTTGGCTGGATTGTATCTTTTGGGGTGGCTTAGTGCAGGCATAGAGTTTTCTGCTGTGGGGGAAAAGGCGCAACGGCATTTGCCGCGTTGGGGATTGTGTGGGGGAGCCATCTTGGGTTTTTTGTTTGCACTTTCTTTTTGTCCCGTATCTGCGGCACTTTTTTTCGGGAGTCTCCTGCCTTTGGCTTTGGAAAGAAAATCTACGGTCATGCTTCCTTTGCTGTACGGAGTCGGCTCTGCCGCCCCCGTTATATTTCTTTCGGTGCTCCTGTTTTTGAGTGAGCCTCTTTGGAGGAAGGCCATAGAGTCCACCCGTAAAATGCAAGTGTTTTTGCACCCGCTCACAGGCGTTGTTTTTTTGGCGGTAGGCATCTACATGAGTGTGGTCTATATCTGGATGGCATAAAATTGAAATGACTCACACGAAGCTCACGAAGTATGTAATGCATGAAAATAGCCTTGCCGTTGCGTCCACGATCTGCGCCACGGGATGCATCTCCGAATACGAAGGACGCTTGCAAATGGAAATCACTTCCAAAGACCAGATTCAGGCTCAGCCCTGACTGCGCAAAAATTGCATGTTATGAGTGCATTTCAGTTTGACACAGCTAATCAAGCGTTGCATTGTAACCCTTGCGTATGCAAGGGTTACAATAATGATTGAATCTTAGTGGATAGCAGTTATGCACAATATGCTTTTTGATGTGTCTGAATTGGTGTCGTTGGCTGACGCCAGCAATTTTCTCGGAGTGTCAATGGATACAATCCGACGATGGGAAAAAAAAGGGCTTGTCAAAGGCCGACGATCATCCAAAGGACACCGCTTTTTTCATATGGATGAATTGAGCCGACTGCAAGATAAACTCTCAGGCACAAGCGGCGGCAACTATCAGATATTAATTGCAGAGCGCAAAAGCCGTTACTCTGTAATCGAACTTTTTGCTGGTGCTGGCGGACTGGCTCTCGGTATGGAAAACGCTGGTCTAAAAGCACAACTATTAGTCGAGTTGGATACGAATGCCGTAGCCACATTACGGCTAAATCGTCCTTCATGGAATGTCGTGGGAGGCGATGTTGCCCAAGTTAATTTTAAGGGCATGTCATCCGACATTCTTACCGGAGGATTCCCGTGTCAGGCATTCAGCTATGCCGGCAAAAAAATGGGCTTTGACGACACACGCGGCACGCTATTTTTTGAATATGCTAGAGCCGTGAAAGAAACACGCCCCAAAATCATCGTCGGTGAAAATGTGCGGGGCCTGCTCAAACACGATGGTGGGCGCACACTCAGTACAATGCTAGGGGTTCTAGGCGATCTTGGATACAGAGTTGAACACCGGATACTGAGAACACAATACCTTGATGTGCCCCAAAAACGAGAGCGGCTTGTGATTATAGGTGTCCGCTCAGACCTTAGTCTGCCAATCGCTTTTCCGCAGGAGAAAAATTATACCGTGAGTCTGCGCGATGCGCTCCAAGCCGTGCCAGAATCCATAGGGCAAAAATATACTCAGCGCAAACACGCTGTCATGTCAATGATTCCACCAGGCGGCTATTGGCGCGATCTCCCCAAAGCTGTTCAAAAAGACTACATGGGCGGCAGTTTTCACCTTTCAGGCGGCAAAACTGGCATGGCAAGACGCCTATCATGGGACGAACCGTCTCTGACTCTCACATGCAATCCAGCACAAAAGCAAACAGAACGCTGCCACCCATCCGAGACACGACCTCTAAATGTCCGCGAGTACGCCCGTATCCAGACTTTTCCTGATTCTTGGACTTTTAGCGGATCGGTTGCGGCGCAGTATAAACAAATAGGCAACGCAGTGCCTGTCAACCTAGGCTACCATATCGGAAGATGCCTTATTGGCATGCTCAACGGCGAATTAGACGAGAAATCAACTCATTTTCTCAAAAGGCATGATCTGGAGCCCGAGCCACGGAGACACCTCTTTCACCGTGCCAAAATTTGATGAATTCATGCGTAGAATGATGCCTGGTAGCGACTGGAAAAACTCTTCCTAAAATGACCATCCACCCGCATCCAGACCTAGAAAGACTCGGGCGCGTTTTGACCGAAGATAGTGCGTTTTCCCAATGCGATACGCCTCTTGTCCCGCGCCAGATTGTGGTGCCGTCTAAGCACTTGGCAGATTGGCTGCAAATCTACATAGCGCGAAAACGCGGTGTCTGCATGGGGTTGAAATTTTGGTTGCCACGCGATTTCGTAAACAATGTAGCCAATGCAATCCACCACCAAGAAATAGCATGTGGCACACCGCACCCATGGGCGCGGGAAAACTTGGTCTGGCATCTTCTCCCCCTCATCCCAGAATGGGCACCACACCTAGGGATGAAAAATGTGGTGTCAGGCTCACGCGATGCACTGGCTCTGGCAAATACCGTTGCCGACAGGCTCGACCAGTACGGCCATTTTCGCGGCGACTGGCTGGAAAAATGGAGCCGCAACCAACCAGCTTTCACAGTGAGCCAAGACGATCCCATCTCACACCACGAAGCATGGCAAAGGGCGCTTTGGCGTAAGCTGTCCGAGCAGATTGATTGCCCGCATCCAGCCTTATCGCTCCTCTGCACCAGCCTTTCAAAAAGTGAAAAGAAAAAGCTTTCTGACGAATTCTCTAGCCTGACCGTCATCGGTTCTGGCTCGCTAGACCCGTTGCTTATCGGAGCACTGAAACAGCTCGAATCCGCCGGCTGTTCCATCTCTGTGCATCTGGTTTTGCCTTCGCTCCAGTACTTGGGAGAACTGCGAAAACAAGATGCCCAATCGCATTTTTCAAAAGAGCAATCGCCAGAAGATTTGGATTTAATGGAAACGCACCCGCTGCTCGTTTCTCTGGGCAGACAAGCCGTGGGAACATTCCTGATGGCTGGAGAGCTGGATGAGCAGTACGACGGCTGGGACGCCATGCCAGACACGGACGGTAACGACCAAACAAATAGCAGCTTACTGGCCAGGCTGCAGTCCGATATTCGCGCTTTAAACTCGCCTGTCCCGGCGGAAGAAACTATGGGCAATGACAGCAGCGTGAGCGTTCACGCCTGCCACGGGCCACGCCGTGAAATGGAGGTGTTGAGAGACGAGTTGCTGCGTGCTTTTTGCGAATTACGGAACCTAAAACCAGAAGAAATAATCATCGTAACACCATCGCTGGAAGCATACGCGCCTCTGGCTTCATCTGTCCTCGCAAAAGGAGTCGGGCGCACCGCGCTGCCAGTCAGGGTCGCGGAAACCCCGCCCTCTGCACAGCCAGCCGTAGTCGAGGGCTGGATCGCTCTGCTCCGTTTTTTGCAGGGGCGCATGACCGCCAGCGAAATGATTGAGCTGAGCCGCGTTCGTGCGGCATACCCACGGCTCGGCGTTGTGGGCGATGAATCGAAGCTTTCTGTTTTGGCGGGATGGATACGCTCATCTGGGTGGACGGAAGGAGAACGCCGTGGCAGGCAAGCACTCGACCGTCTAATAGCAGGTCACTGGCTAGGCTCAGAGCAGGAAGCCTGCGGTAGCTGCGGCGATTTTCTATTGCCTGTTTCAGAAGATTTATACGGGGACACGGAGTTAAAACAAAAATTCCTGCAATGGCTCTTGGACTTACAAACCGTCTTGGAAGAATGGCACTCTCCAGCAAAACCGTCGGTCTGGGCTGCACGACTCCGCGATGCCGCACAAAAACTATTTGATGCCCCAGAAAAAAAAGATGCGCCCAGATCAGAAGATCAGTTCCCGCATTTTTTTTCGTTTCTGGAAAATATCGTTAGCGGGGTGGAAATTCCGTCCGGGACACTGCTGGACTGGATTGAGTCAGAGGCGGCTGAATCACGGCGCAAAGGAGTGATGGGCGGCGGCATCTCGTTTGGTAGATTCAAGCAACTCCAACATTTTCCGTGCCGCGTCCTTGCCATGGTGGGGATGCAGGAGGCGGCTTTCCCCTCACAGTCCCGCACGCAATCATGGGATTTGATGAACGCCTACCCACGCGTGTGGGACAGAAACTCGCGCACCGATGATAAACAGCTTTTTTTGGACGCCCTGCTCGCGCCGTCCGAACGACTGATAATCATCGGCAGCACACGCAACGCGCATACAGGCAAAGACGAGCCTTTTTCGGCCTGCGTGGACGAGCTGCTACGCACGCTGGATCGCATGACTGCGAACGGGCAAACCCCACCAAGCCGCAAGATTTTTAAACACAGGATACTGCCGTTTGCACCTGATTATTTCCAAGATGACTCTGGGCTACCGCGATCGTTTGACACGCAGGCGGCTGCAGCGGCTGGTGCTGTGTGTTCAGGGAATACGGGCACACGCAAAGGTCTGCCGCTGTTCACACAAAACGCAGGTGGATCAGGCTTGGGCACAGAAAATTCAGGTGTTGCCACTGAGCAAATAACTCTTCGCCAACTCGTGGAGTTTTGGAAAAATCCAGCTAAGTCATTTTTGAAAGCCAACGAAATAGCGATCCCGATGGAAGAGGACGATGACGAGTCGCTGGACAGGCTTCCGCTAAAGCTAGGGGGCTTGGGCGCGTGGAAAGTCAAAGACGCGATTCTTGAGGACGCCATCCGCAAAAAATTGTCTGCGCGGACACTTGCTGGCATGGACGCTGACCGTTTCTTGCCGCCGCAAAAACTCGGAGTAGAAACTTTTAAAAAACATGAATTACCCACTCTGGCACTGGCCGAAAAAATATCAGCCATCATCGGTTCGACCCCAGCTTTAAAAGTGTCCGTGAAACTCAATGACAGCGCATCGCAGTGCGAAATAAGCGGGGAACTTGCGCAAGGCGTTCATGGTGGCAAAACTGTTCTACTCTATTATCGGGCTGGAAAAATTGACGATGCAAAAGATTGGACTGAGCCGTGGATCAATGCGCTAGTGGTAGCGGCGGCTGGGCACAATATGGAAAGCTGCATCTTATCAGAAAATTTTCCAGAGACCAAATGCCTCCCAGCTTTCACGGAAGAAACTGCACGCAAGATTCTCGACATTTTGCTTTCTGGATTCCTCCAAGGCATGACACGCCCCCTATGCTACGCCCCAAAAACTAGCGAAGAGTTTTTGAAGCTGGAAGGTAAAGGCAAAATGTCTTGGGAAAAACTGTGCGCCAAGTGGTTCGCTGAAGGGCGTGATGGAATGATGGGGGGCGAAGGCACAGAATTATCAGCCCAAATAGCTTGGCGCGACACGAACCCGTTTTCCGAAGAGTTTCAGCCAGAATGGGCAACTTGGGTGAAGCAGGTGGCAAAGCCAATTTTCGCGTGGCAAAGCGAAGAGGACGACAGCCGTGACGATGCGCCAGAACAGGCTACCAAAACGGTGACGGGCAAGCGCGGACGAACACAGAAAGCGAAAGGGGGCGCATGAAACAGGAACCCCGCGATTTCAATTATATAAAATCCGAGATCGGGCTCGGACTCACCGTGATCGAGGCCAGTGCTGGGACAGGAAAAACACATGCGATTAGCCACCTAGTTCCACGCTTTCTGTTGGACGGCACGGCCAAGCATTTGAGCGAAATTAGGGTGGTGACATTTACAAACGCAGCCGCCCGCGAGCTTTCCGAACGCATACGGCGAACCCTTTACGCATTGGCAGTCCCGTTGGGCGAGCCGAGCCACGGAGAGAGTGCGGAGCTGAAAGAGTGGAGATCATCGTTGGATGAAAAAGGGAGACGCATCTTAGAAAACGCTTTGAATGAAGCCGACAAAATAGGTGTCTCGACCATAAACGCCTTCTGCCAACGCACGCTCCAGTCCGAGGGCGTTCTCTGCGGGTTGCCAGCCATCCCAGATACTGTCATGGATGCCAACGATGAAATCGGGCTGGCTGTTTACGACCTATGGAAAAATGAAATCGCGTCGGACGATCTTCTTTCCGCCATCGCTTCGGCAAAAAAATGGGACTGGGAAGAAGACCAAAAATGGGTGAGGACAGCGCTCCAATTAGACGACTGTGAGACACGGCCACCAACCATGGATTTCGGCAAACGCACCATGGAAATGCGCGATGCGCTTTCTCTCATCGGAGACAGCAGCACCACTGGCGAACTGGCTGATTTTCTCAGAAAAAAAATTGCTTGGAACATTAGTGGCAGGGATGAGGCATGGAGAGATTCATGCGCGAAAAAACTCGCCTCTCTCAAAGAGTCGCCCACTGCCCAAAACATGGACGCGCTGTTTTGGGTTGCCCAGCTTCCGAGCCATATAAACAAAAGAACATCCAAAAGTTTTTCGGATGAAGCATGTGGATTGCGTGCGGTTCAACTCTGTCAAAACATCGAATCCACCGTGCAAAATCTGAAATGGGACTGGCAAAACTACGCTGTGGCAGCAGTCCGCGAGCGCATAGGCCAGTTGCTTGCAAGTAAACGCCAAATCACGCAGGACGGCCTGATCGGCACCCTGTGGAATGCGCTCCGCTCCCCTTCAGGCGAGAGCCTGGCACGCCATCTCCAAGAGCGTCAAAAAGTGGCACTGATAGACGAGTCGCAGGACACAGACCCGAGGCAGTTCGAGATTTTTAAAAAACTTTTTACTGGCACAGACTCGCACAAGTTAGTTTTAATCGGAGACCCGAAGCAGGCGATTTACAGTTTTCGCGGAGCAGACCTGAACACATATCTAGCGGCCAAAGAGGAGGCTACCACCATCTATTCGTTGAGCATGACATACCGTGCCCCACAAAGACTGGTCGCTGGGCTGAACGCTTTTTTCGCCAGAAGCGATTCGTTTTTGCATCCAGGAATGTCATTCATTCCAGCCAAGTCTGGACTGGATAAAGATATCTGGCTGGAAATAAACAGCCGCAAAACCGAGCCCGTGCAAGCGTGGGTAGTCGTGAATGATGCGGATGAACTATACTCTGAAGATTCTAGGCGGACGAATGAAATCGCATGGCGCACGGCCTCAGAAATAACCCGTTTGCTCTCGGACAATACGGCGCGGATGTGCGAAAAAGATGTGTCTGGGAAAGAGTCACGGCGCACGCTGAAACCTGGAGATTTTGCGGTGCTAGTGCGGAAAAATAGCCAAGCGGAAATAATGTCTGAAGCACTGAAAAAAAAGGGTGTGCCATCCGTGCTCACGACGGGAACAGACATTTTAAAAACGGACGAAGCGGCTGAACTGCTGCGTATTTTGCGGGCGGTGGATAACCCGAGAAAAAGGGTTTTGCGCAACTCGGCACTAGCCACGAGGATGTTGGGCAACACCACGCAAGACCTAGCCGAAATGCGGAATAAAACGGACTTGGAGGAGTGCTGGATACAGAAGTTATTTCACTGGCGCGAGCAATGGTCTAAAGAAGGCGTATCATCGCTTTTACGGGCTTTGGACGATGATGCAGGCGTGCCGTGCCGATTAGCCGCGATGGAAAGGGGCGAGCGGCGGGCGTGCAATTTCCGGCAGTTGTGCGATCTGCTCCTTTCCATTGAGCAGGGTCGTTTCCCCACGCCGTCCGGCCTGATGAGATGGTTTTCGCAAGAGATTACTCGCGCAGGAGAATCGCCTGAAGCCAACGAGAGGCAGATGCAGCTCGAAAGCGATGCGGATGCCGTCCAGATCGTAACCATGCACAAGGCGAAAGGGCTGGACTACAACTTCGTCTTCTGCCCTTTCCTCGGCTTCGCTATGGAGAGCAAAGATTTTCAGGTGCTTAGAAAAACAAAATCTTCACCGAAAGATTTGGCTGTAAATGTTGCTCTCACAAAAAACGACGAGACGCTAAAAGATGCGTGCGCTAAAGCGCGTCTGGAAGAGGATTTACGCCTCGCTTATGTGGCCATGACGCGAGCCAAGGTAGGGCTCTGGATTTATGCGGGCGCGTTGCAAAAAAACGATCGTGTTTCCGCGCTAGACTGGCTGCTTGGCAACCGTGACTCGCTTTCGTTTGAACAGTTTAAAAATCTGGATTTTAAAAACGGACGCGGGCAGATGCACATGGATGGTTTGCAAGCAATCGCCAGCAGTGCCGCAGGAAGCATCGCCGTTCTGGAGCCACCCCTGCCCGACGATAAAACTGTTGTCGCCAGCGAAAATGTTTTTGAAAACAGAAAGCCAGCAGCACTTGAGTTTGTCGCGAAAATACCGACTCCATGGACTGTCGTTTCGTTTTCATCCCTGACACGCGAGAAACACGCATACGGTGCAGCCGATGGAACAGAAACAAAACTTCAGAGCGAAACAGAGGCTGACGAATACGAGGATGTCGCATCCCCCTTCCTCTGCGCCCCGGGCGGGACGCTCGTTGGAACAGCGGTTCACGAATGGATAGAAGGCTGGGATTTTTCGGAACCTGACTCTGCACAGGTCAAAAAGCATCTTGGTCAGTACGCTTTCAGTGTCCAAGCAAAGGCGACTCTGTGCGAACTGCTGCCACCGACGCTCGATGTGTTAAGACGCGTTGTTATGCCAAGACAAAGCTGCGACCTTGCCGAAATATGCGCCGAGCCGCGTGCATCGGAATGGCATTTTCATCTACCGCTTAAAGAAGGTTTTTCCACTGAAGCACTGGCTAAAGTTTTTGAACGGTTTGGCCACGCAGAGTACGCAGACGCTTTGCGCGGGCTGGGGCATGAGACGCTGGGCGGATTTTTGCAGGGGTTCGTGGATCGTCTTTTTTACTCTCAGGGCTGGTGGGGTGTCATTGATTGGAAGACGAACGATCTAGGCCGTTCTCCGTCAGATTACGGTGATGAACAGCTTCAAACATGCGCACGAAATTCGCATTATTTCTTGCAGGCGCACTTGTATCTGGTGGCATTGAGGCGGCACCTCCGCATTTCGATGCCAAAACACGCTCCGCAAATCGCGGGTGCTTATCTGGTTTTTCTCAGAGGCATAAAGGCTGGGGAAAGCGCGGGCGTCTTGGCCGCCACACCAGAAAACGAAATGCTAGACGCACTGGACAAATTATTTGAAGGGAGCTGGCAATGACACATTTACCCACAGGAAACGGAGCCGCGTCCGAAGCTGAAACAAATCCGCATGTGGAATGGCTGGCGAGATGCTACGGGTTGCCAGCCGCAAAACGAGATATGGTGCTGGCGCTGCTGGAAGAAGAAGCCGGAGGCGGTACGGCAATAGCCTGCGAACCATCCTGCCATGCGCCCGGCGAATGGGGCGATGCCGTTGTTTGTGCTAAGGCCGGAGCGGAGTTGCCCAGACTGATTCGCCCACTGCTGCTAGTGAGTGCCGGGGAAAGCTGTTTTCTCCAGTCGTGGATCAACTACAAAGCGGAACAAGAAGTAGCATGTGGCATTTTGAGCCGCGCCCAAAAAAAGGCTCTCGCCCCACCAGAAATTGATTCTTTGCTGGAGGAGCTTTTTCCGGGAACGGGCGATGGCGACCTGCAAAAAAAAGCGGCACGGAAAGCACTCCAGCGAAAACTGACCTTTATAACCGGCGGACCTGGTACGGGAAAAACATATGTTTTATCGAGAGTGCTGGCACTCCTGTTGCGCTCTGGGATACTGGCTCACGAAATATATCTGGCCGCCCCGACAGGAAAAGCGGCGGAGCGGATGAAAAAATCTATCGGCGATTCTATCTTGCACCTGCCGGACTCGTTTTTGCAGTTTTCGGAAAGCTTGAAAAAAGTTGCCAACGCCAGCGGCACTCTGCACAGGCTGCTTAAATATCGGCCCGACACAGGAAAATGCTCGTTCAACGCAGAAAATCCTTGGGTCTGCAAAGCACTCGTTGTGGATGAATGTTCCATGGTGGACATCCTGCTGTGGCGGGCGACCATGAAAACTCTGCCCACGGACGCCAGCCTGATTTTACTCGGCGACCCAGACCAGCTAGAAAGCGTGGGCAAAGGCAAAGCTCTATCCGAGTGTGTCAAGGCAGCAAGAAAATCTGATGGACAGCTCGGGGATGTGTGGGTGCATCTAACGGAGGCACGCCGCTTCAGCTCTTGCCCTGGCATATTGGCACTGGCAAATGCAGTCGTGGAAAACCGTGCTAACGAAGCTTGCGACCTCCTGAAAAAATCCACAGATCAAAATGCGCCTGAAGGTCTCGCGTGGGTGCAAACAGAGTCGCTCTCTTGGCTGCACATGCCGAAAACAATAGCTGAAAAACTCGACATGATAGCCCGCGCCACATCGCCAGAACTCGCCATATATGCCATCGGTAAAGTCTGTATTTTGACCGCGCAAAAAGAGTATGGCACAGGAGCGAAATCGTTGGCTCAAACCATACATGAGCATTTTGCAAGGGCACTACCGCACGCGAATCAGCCTATAATTATAAACAGCAACGACATTGAAACAGGTCTCAAAAATGGAACCGTGGGCGTTATCCACACTGGAGCTGATTCCAAAAGATTGGCTTGGTTTCCCGCCACCAACCCTGGAGAAAAACCAATTTCGTTTCCCGTAGCGCAACTGCCTGATTATAGTTCGGCATGGGCATTGACGATCCACCGCTCTCAGGGGAGTGAGTACGATAATGTCCTTGTTTTACTGCCGAAAAAAGAAAGTCCGCTGGCCACGCGAGAGCTGATTTACACGGCCATCACTCGAGCCAGAAAAAAAGTGTTTGTGGCCGGGCGCATGGAATCAATCCGCTCCGCAATCGAAACGCCATCTACACGCACGACACTCCTAGAAAAACAGCTCATCACAAAAGATTGGTTATAGAGTGTGGAGTAGGGTGGTAATGGGATAAAGCGCAGATGGATAGGCTTTGCGTTGCTGTGAATGGCAGGCAAGTATCAGTTCTTTTGTTTTCTTAGGGAGTCGGACTGATGAAAAGTAGTTGGCAGGAAATGTGGTTAAACGACCTGTTACTTCCCCACTAATGTATAATCCAAGTTGAATCACGACCTTCGTTGGAGGTCTCCTAGAATGAGTGCCAAGTTTTGAGGGAAAGTGGGTTTGGCAGGCTTTTTTCTCCTTTTCCTTGTGTGCGTGATATGGTTGGATGATGCCCATTCGTATGTTTTTAAAACCAACTGTTCTGGCCGTCATTCCCGCACGCGGGGGCTCCAAAGGGGTGCCTGGTAAAAACATTCGTCTGCTCAACGGCAAGCCGCTGCTGGCATACACCGTGGAGCAGGCTCGCCAAGTGGAAGAACTCACGCTCACGGTCGTCTCCACAGATGATCCAAAAATAGAAGCCGTAGCGGAGATTTGCGGCGTGAAGGTTGTGCGCCGCCCGCCCGAACTCGCCACGGACTCGGCTTCCACGGAAGCCGCTTTGCTGCACGCCTTGGACTGGCTCGAAAATAACGAGGGGCGCAGATTCGATTTCGTTATGGTGCTGGAGCCGACATCCCCGCTGCGCACGCCTGAAACCATAAGGCGAGCATTGGCACGCCTTATTGAGACAGGACTCGACTCGCTCATGACAGTCCGCGAGACACGCGAAAATATCGGCACCTGCGAAAACCACTGTTTCCGTCCGCTCGTCCCTGGAGCACCGAGGCGTCGCCAGCTACGTCAGCCTTTTTATGTCGAAAGCAGCACGGTTTATGTTTGCCGCGTGGAATACCTGAGAAAAACAGGCACGCTTGTAGCTGACCCATGGGCGACTGAAGTCGTTCCTGAAAGGGAAGCGGTGGACATCAATACGCTTGAAGATTTTTTGGCTGCCGAAGCCATTTTACGCCAGTCAACCGAAGAAACAGAGAAAGGGACTCAATGAAAAAAATTGTAAAAATCGGAAACCGCGAGATAGGCGACGGATGTCCACCGTACATCATTGCAGAAGCGGCCATAAGCCACCAAGGTGATTTCAACACGGCCAAACGCATGACTTACATCGCGCACGCGATGGGGTGCGATGCTATAAAGTTTCAGATGCATGTCCTCGATAATGAGATGTTGCGCGAGGCGCCGCAGTCGGACAACTTCGATGAACCGCTCTGGGAAACGCTGGAAAAAACGAACCTTTCCCTAGAACAGCACAAAGAATTGAAAGCCCTCTGCGAAAGCCTTGGTTTTCACTACCTTTGCACGCCGTTCTCCGCTGCCGCCGCCGACATTCTCGATGCGATGGGCGTGCTGGCATTTAAGACAGGCTCTGGGGAATTGACAAATATACCGCTCCAACAACACATTGCACGCAAGGGGCGTCCCATGATTGTCTCGACTGGCATGGCGTTGGAAGAAGAGACTGCTGAAACTGTGGCAGCCATACAGGCTATAGGGGCACCGCTCATTCTCACGCATTGCGTATCGGCTTACCCGTGCCCGTATAGGCGCGTGAACCTTGGCGTCATCCCCAAATACCGCCAGCGTTTCGGCGTCCCTGTGGGCCTATCCGACCACAGCATAGGCATCTACACATCGCTGGGTGCTGTAGCGCTGGGCGCATGTGTGGTGGAGAAACACTACACCCTCGACAAACTTCAATCTGGCCCAGATCACCCCGTCTCACTTGAGCCGTACGACCTCGGCGAATTGGTGAAAGGATGCCGAGCCGTTTTTGAAGCTTCGGGTTCCGAGCGCGAAATTTTCCCCGAAGAAAAACCGATCGTGGCTTGGGCGCGAGAAGCTGTCGTCTCTGTAAAACCGATCACGAAAGGGACGGTCATCACATCGGAAATGGTGTGGGTCAAACGCCCTTCGCCAAGCTCCGGCGCAGTCCCCGCCAAAGACCTCGAAAAAGTTATCGGTAAAACCGCTGTAAACGACATCCCTAAAGACCGCCAGATTCTCTGGTCTGATCTGAGTTAGACCGAGATGAAAAAACGGCGCATCCTAGTCACACTCGAATCGAGAGCCACCTACGGCTATTCAAAAAATGTCATGCTGGCCATGAGTGAGTTCCCAGAGTTGGAACTCATCACTCTCGTCACGGGTATGCACCTAGTCCCTGAGCTGGGCAATAGCATCGCCCTTATTGAGGCCGACGGATTCCCCATCACGGAGCGTGTCCCCATGCACGCTTCCACGGAGAACTGCGGAGCTTGGTCTGAGGCACTCGGCACAGCCGTGGCGGGTTTTGCGCGTGCATACGAAAAGCTGCAGCCAGACATCATTCTGCTCTCTGGCGACCGGATAGAAACTTTTGGCCTATGTGTGGCCAGCGTTTACATGAACATCCCCACAGCGCACATACAGGCAGGGGACAAATCCGGACACATAGACGACGCGGCTCGCATGGCGATAGGCAAGCTGGCACACATCCATTTTGCTTCGTGCGAGGATTCTGCGGAACGGCTGCGCCGCATGGGCGAGCAACCTTTCCGCGTTTTCAATGTCGGGGCACCGCAGCTAGACGACATCGTGGGCGGCGGATACAGGGCAGATAAGCTAGAAGTGCGCGGTGCAACTTACGATTTGGCTGAGCCGTATCTTCTCCTTGTGCAGCACTCGATTCTAGTAGAACTGGACGAGGCTTACGAGCAGATGCGAGCCAGCATTGATGCGTGTTTGGCCACGGGCATGCGGGTTTTCAGCATACACCCGAACTCGGACTTAGGCTACCAGCGCATATTGCAGGCACTGAAAGATACGGGCGGCAGCGACAGGCTGGTCTCGTTACCAAACTTGGACAGAACTCAGTACCTGACTTTGTTAGCCAACTGCCGCGCCCTCGTGGGCAACTCTTCTAGCGGGATACTTGAAGCACCCAGTTTCCAAGTGCCAGTCGTCAACATAGGCAATAGGCAAAGGGGGCGTCCACAGGCGTCAAATATTTTCAACTGCGATCCAGAATCTGGACAGATATTGGCCGCGATAAAATATGTCCTTGATGACCCAGAATTCAAAATACGCTGCCGAGCCGCTGTGAACCCGTATGGCAACGGCAAAAGCGGGCGTGCAATATGCGAAATCCTACGGGATGTGCCGTTAGACAAAAACCTCCTCGACAAACACACAGTATATTGACCCAGCAAAAACGGTCAGACGCATGAAAATAGAGTGAAGCATAGGCAATCCTGCCTGCGAAGTGGAAACAGCAGGCTCATCTGCGTTGGGCGATCAGTCGGTCGAACTGCTCCAAATTGATTCCCTTGCTCGGATATGAGTCCATTTCTGTGTCGCGTCGCTCCGCTTCTGCAATTCCAGCATCTGAATAGGCAAATGGGGATGGCAGAGTGTCGAGGATTCGTGATGCCGGCGTAGCCCGCTTTTGCTCAGGGAGTTCGAAAGCAAGACTTTCAACTTCTGCCAATGTCATCATGTGTGGAGTGCTGGTGATATGCCACAGTCTCGCAATATATTTTTGCCCAACGATCAAGTGGATGCACGGCTCGTGCAAATTCTGTGAAAAAAATGCTTAAAATATCTTGCGTTGCTTTCAACCTTTGACAAATTGCCGATCAAACAACGAGAAAAAGGAGACGCTTTATGGTCGAGTTTAAAAACAGGATTTTATTTGTCGGTTTCGGCGCGGTAGCGCAATGCACGCTTCCCATTCTGGAAAAGCATATACAGATGCCGCTTTCGCAGGTCACGGTCATGGATTTCGAAGATCAGGAGAAGAACCTTGCGGAGTGGATCAAGCGCGGCGTCAGGTGGGTGCGCGACCGTGTCACACGCGAGAATCTAGGTTCCATTCTCGGCAAGCATGTTTCCAAGGGTGATGTAATAATTGATTTGGCGTGGAACATTGACTGTTGCGAAATCCTCGAATGGTGTCACAGCAACGGCGTGCTTTACATAAACACTTCGGTGGAGGTTTGGGATCCTTACGCCGCTGGGGAAAACCAGCACCCGACGGAAAAAACGCTTTACTGGCGGCACATGAATGTCCGCAAGCTGAAGGCGGGCTGGAGTGAGCCAGGGCCTACGGCAGTGTTAGAGCATGGGGCGAACCCTGGATTGATCTCGCACTTCACGAAGCACGGGCTTTTGGACATAGCATCGAAATTATTGGACGAAAAAAAGGTTTCAGGCAAAGACGCTGAAGAGGTTCAGGAGTATGTGTCCAAAAGAGTTTTCAATAAGCTGGCGCAAAAGATAGGCGTCAAGGTGATTCATTGCAGCGAGCGCGACACGCAGATATCCAATGTGCCCAAGCAGGTTGATGAGTTCGTGAACACATGGAGCATCGAAGGTTTCCGCGAGGAAGGGACGACCACAGCGGAAATGGGTTGGGGAACGCACGAGAAAACACTGCCCAAGCACGCGTTCACGCATGAGCATGGACCGAAGAACCAGATTTGTCTCGCCCGCATGGGGATCAACACATGGGTTCGCTCGTGGGTGCCTGATTACACGATACAGGGCATGGTAGTGCGGCACGGCGAGGCGTTCACGATTTCCGATTTTCTCACCGTATGGGAAAATGGGCAGGCCGTTTATCGCCCCACCATGCACTACGCCTACTGTCCTTGCGATAATGCGATTATTTCTTTGAACGAGCTGCGCGGCTACGACTATGAACTCCAGCCCAAGCTTCGCATCATGAACGATGAGATCACGAAAGGCTCGGATATTTTGGGTGCTCTCCTCATGGGACACCAATACCAGTCGTGGTGGACTGGCTCGGACTTGAGCATCGAAGAGTCGCGCAGGTTGGTGCCGCACCAGAACGCCACGACTATGCAGGTGGCTATTTCCGTGGTCTCCGCCACCATGTGGATGATACAGAACCCGGCTCGGGGCGTATTGGTGCCGGACGAGATGCCGCACGACTTCATTCTGGGAATATCCGAGCCGTACCTCGGCAAGTTTATTTCCACGCACTCGGACTGGACGCCACTCAAGCATCGCGAGGTCTATTTCGGCAAATATAGCCAGCCAGACTTCGACCGAGAAGACCCGTGGCAGTTCAAAAACTTCCTGATCACCACCGAGGATTGATTTATGAATAAGACGGAACTTCAATCATTGGCTCGCGAATTCGGGACGCCGCTTTTCGTGATTGACCACAAGGTGCTGCGAGAGAGCTTTCTCCAGTTCAAGAAATATCTCCCGCGTGTGCAGCCCTACTATGCGGTCAAATCCAACCCGCACCCGGAAATAATCCGCACCCTCTACAAGATGGGGTGCAGTTTCGATGTGGCATCCATGCCTGAGTTTCAAGTGGTTTACGAAAACATAAAGCACCTCCCCGCCAAAACACGCCAAGACTTCATCTGGGATAAGATTATTTACGCGAATCCAGTCAAAGCCACGGAGACGCTGGAAGAACTGGATCGCTACAAAATACTCCTGACATACGACAACATTGAGGAAGTCAAAAAAATAAAAAAACACGCACCAAACTCGGGTTTGGTTCTCCGCTTGCAGGTGCCCAACACCGGCTCTGTGGTGGAACTCTCATCCAAGTTCGGATGCCCGTCTGGTGAGGCGGTGGACTTGATGCTTGCCGCCGCAGACGCTGGGCTAGGCGTGGAGGGGATCAGCTTCCATGTCGGCAGCCAGTGCACCAACTTTGAAAACTATATCCAAGCACTCAATCTTTCGTCGGGCATTTTTAAAGAGGCGCAGAGCCGTGGGCTGGATTTGAAGCTTATTGATATTGGCGGCGGATTCCCGGCGCCTTACAGCAGCGATGTCAAACCGTTCCGCGATTTGGCCAAGAAAATAAACTCCGAAATCAGCCGCTTATTTCCTAAGGAAATCGAGATTTTGGCCGAGCCGGGTCGCTTCCTTGCTGCCACATGCGCAACGATCGTAGCCAAGGTCATCGGTAAGGCTGACAGAGGGGGTAAACGATCCTACTATATCAACGACGGTATCTACCACACATATTCCGGCGTGCTGTGCGACCATATCCCGTATCAGGTCAAGGCATTCAAAAATGGCACGACACAAATCTGCTCGGTCTTTGGGCCAACATGCGATGCGTTGGACACGATTTCGCTTTCCAACGAGCTGCCCGAATTGGCTATCGGCGATTTCGTTTACACGGAAAACATTGGTGCCTACTCGTGGGCATCTTCTACCTGCTTCAACGGGTTCCCCCCTGCGAAAGTGGTGCATTTGAACCAGTGAAAACAAGCTTCGCGCCGTAATGTCCAAGAGGTTTTTTATTACGGCAACAGAGACCGGAGCTGGCAAGACCCATGTGACGGCCTGTCTGCTGCGGGCTATGTTGGCTGCCGGGACAAGCGCGTGCGCGTTCAAACCTGTTAGCACAGGAGACAGGTCAGATGCGGAAGTTTTCTCCCAAATTTTGGGTGGGGATTCGCCATCGCTGGAAGAGATAAACCCGTTTCATCTAAAGGCTCCAATGGCACCATACGCAGCGTCCATTTTAGAGGATAGGATGGTAAATTTTTTTGCTATTGATAATGCTTTTGATGCTCTGGCATCGCGGTTTTCTGTGGTGCTTGTGGAGGGTGCTGGAGGGGCTATGACACCATTGACGGCCACGGAGACCATGCGCGATCTGGGTGCTAGATGGGGTGGTGCTTTCATCCTTGTGGTGCCGAATCGTCTCGGTGCTCTATCGCAAGCATTTTGCGCGGCGGAATGTTTGGAAGGTTTTGGTGCTGGACTTGCGGCGGTCGTTTTGAACGAGCCTGACAGCACAGCAAAATCTTGTTTGGGTGATGATGTAAACTCCGTGCAAACAGTTTTGCTTCAATCTAACCGCGCCTTGCTAGATGAGCGGTTTTTGGGAAGATTTTTTTCTACGGCAGACGAAGGCTGGGAACTGGCGTTGCTCGGCCTGATCGGGCGTTATTCCAATGAGCTTTCAACCTAAGGCTCCTAGCAAAAACAACTTGATACAAAAGTAAAACGGTGTTAGGTTGTCAGCTATGCTGGCACATCGAGAAAGCCGAATGAAA
>JAIFLJ010000050.1 GCA_020049135.1 bacterium
TATTCCAATTCGCTTTCAAGATGATATTAAATGGCGCAGGATTTTTTGCGGCTGGCTAGGCGCAAGGAGGGAGCGATACCAGTGTGTATCGTAACCGACGCGCAACGACGACAGACACAAAAAAGACAAGCCAGTGAGTCTCATTTTGAAAGCAAATTGGAATTAGAACCACCATCCTGGAACGCTGGCGTTCCCAGCTTTCAGGATGCGTGCGAGGTGCTGGCGTTCACAGCAACATGTCCGAGATTAGGATTCTCCCAAATTTCTGTGCCATTTGTAGCAGCCCGAGGACGATCAGCACCGCAGTGCCTGCACTGATTTGCGTGATTTGGCAGTTTTTTACCGCATCCAGCGCACCGTTCACGAGTGAAGACTGCTTCTGTCAAAAGCAGTGCCAAGATGCCAGGCACGCCCAATAACGCGATGGCAACACATCTGATAACCCGCATCTTAAGCGGCATTGCTTGACCAGAGTCCCAAAACCATACCAGCACCGCGCAAATAACTGGCACCAGCACTATCAGAAAAGGGATCATCAAGGTAACGAGTGAGGCTTTTTCTTGTTCGTTTTCTTGTTCGTAGACACGAATCTGTTCCTTGTTTTTGAATTTATTTATATTCGAAAAGATTGTTGCCGACAAAAGCTGGGCTGGAGTGTGTGCGAAGCACGCAATCAGCCCTGCCTTCAACTCATCTTTGAGAGAATTTTTATTTTTATGGATGTCCACCCATCTCACTATTGCCCCAGTAGAATCCACTTCCATCATGGAATCAAAATTACCCCACGAAAAACCCATTGTTTTTCGTGTCCCCCATTCTTCTGTTTGGGCGATGAAGATTGACTGAGACCAAGGCGGGGCGACTATGCCGCGAACATTTGAGTAGGAGCAAGGCACTTCGAGCAGCTTGTTTCCGCGTTCTCCGAAGATCAAGACTCTGTATGACAAGCCGACTGCTATGCATGTCTCATCAGCGCGTGCGCCAGGCAGATTACAGGTGTCCAGCTCCTCACAACCATTGATATTCTCGCCTTCGGGTAGCGAACACAGCAGCATCGGCTTGGGTTCTGGACATGCAAAGTTCATGTAGAATAAATCCCGTCCATCTTGCCAGAAACAGACAGGTGTCCGGGACAAGAAGTGCGTGTTATCCGAAAACTTTTTGTGATGTTCGTCACCCGGATTACGGGCACCTTCTGGCGTAATTACACGCACATGTTTTTTAGCCCGCCTGTCGTAAACCCACACCATCCCACGAGAATAGTGATATTGCAGGCGGCTGTTGTGAAAGATATTATCTCGGAAATAGAACACCTCCCAAAAGCTGGATTCTTCTAAAAAGTATCGGCTGTTTCCATGGAGGTAATGCGATATGACACCAAACTGCACAGCATTTTCTTGAACATCTTTTGCACTTATATCGAGCTTATTCCCTCGGGCATCTTGGAAGGAAACGATTTTCATGATATGATATTTTACCTTAATCAATTCTCCCGTTTTATAGAGCAGGTTTCTTTCATATGATAAACTTGACCACAGGGGCATTGCGCTGATGAGGAATTGAACGGGTATGGACAATACAGCAATAAGCGCAATTTTGGAATAGACTGGGCGTCTGCGCAGAAATTCGCCCATCCGAAATACGCCCCAAGTGGCCCACCCGAATAGCAAGGTGCATCCTATCCACCATGCCAACCAGTTGAGAAACTCCACACCCATCCACGCGCGTCCGCCATAGAGCAGTGTATCGGCCTTCATAGCCGCAAGCACGGGTAAGAGCCGAGTGCCCCACCATCTTGCCTGCCGCAGCATGAGCAGTGCTCCAGCGAAGAAAAACAAAGTGCCTTGAAGCGCGTAACATATCCCGCGCAGACACATTCCCCACTCGAAGGGAAACCTGACGACATCCCTCTCTGCATCTAACACGATCTCACCGAAGGCAGGCCATAGATATGCGGCTGTGACAAACAGATACGGAGTTAGCGTGGTGACAAAATACGCCGTTAGCCCCGCTCCAGTTTTAGCCCAAAACATCCGCCTATTACTGATGGGCAGCATAAACAGCAGAGGGCTGCGCTCGCTGGCACCTGATTTCCGAAAACTGAGTATCCCGAATAATAGCCCTGCGAGGCCAGTGCCAAACCCCATGGCACCTGTGATTTCACGCCCCAATACTGAGCTGCAATTAGCTGCGGACTGTCCGTAGTACAAACATAGCAGGAGCACGAGTCCTAGTGCCCACCGCCACATGCCGATAATTTCTTGCCATACCAAAGCAGCAAACGGGTTGCTGTACGGACGGGTGTGCGGCAGACTTAGTCTCTCATTGCGCTGCCCTTGAGCAGCCCGCACAGGTGACGAAGAAGCTGCTGGTTCCCGCATTATACCAGCAACATTATCGAATATCTCCGCCCCGTTTCCAGCCACAGCAGGCCATTCCGTTCCGCAGGCTGGACAGTTCTGAGATGCCAGAGGACGCTGGCACGAACATGAAGGGCACGACCCGAGTTTCCGCACACGGCGCACGGTAAAATAGGCCACGCAACCGGCCAATCCCAACGAACAGGCCAAAGCCGCTTTTCTCAGTGCAGCGGGTGCTGCTGCACCAGAAACGATTTCTGTCACATAGACCGCTGCCGCTCCCGCGATGGCCAAGATCATGGTGTTGATCAATCCAATCCAAAACAACGAGTCCGCCACGCGATGCCATGCATTTTTCAAGCCGACTTCGCCTGTTCCCAGTTCATGTGTCCTGCTCTTGTCCCATAAACTCCATCCCGTTCTCCATAGAGACCATAATGGGGAGACTGGCACGACCCTTGATTTGTCTTCGCCCCATTTTTTCACGAGATCAGGCCAGCTATCCGTTTTTTTCTCATTTTCGGGGATGAGTATTTTTCTCAACTCTTTACCAGTGGCATCTATCTCGCAAATATATTCAGTCCCGTGCGGTATCGGTGCCCAATCCTTCCAGTTGCTGTAATACAGAAAAAAATTGGGAGACCACGGGGAGGCACTCACCGTTTGCAGTTGATATGCTTTGTGGCGTGCAACAGAGCAGAGGCGCGTTCCGTTTTCCCGGTAAATATCGAGCGTTTTTTGTTTTATCACCGCCAACAGTTGTGGGCGTGTCGAGACATTTACGCGCTCCATGTTAGGGGCGGGAGTAAAGGAGTATCGGCTACCTTGTACGGAGCCGTAGCACTCTGCGCTGGTTTTGAGCCACTGGATTTTTTCTATTTTATTCTCGGGTGTCCCGCACTGAAAAACCACCGTTTCAGCAAAGGGCTTAAACGCAGGAATCCAGACAGTGGTATCATTCCAGCAAACACCTACGCCTATTGCCGTTCCATCAGGGAATCTGGTTCCGCCTTTTTCGCCTGCCCGCAAATACCCATCGGGACAGACGGCATCATGCTGGCCGTCTTTAGAAGACCATGTCCCTCGTGATGATTCATAGATTTCGAAAACCCCACGATTCCAGACATAATAATACGAAGCGTATTGCCCGCTCTTGATGTTGG
The DNA here is from genome assembly GCA_020049135.1 of bacterium. Lineage (GTDB taxonomy): Bacteria > Verrucomicrobiota > Verrucomicrobiia > JADLBR01 > JAIBCM01 > JAIFLJ01. Next base: position 3,524 of record JAIFLJ010000050.1, read on the forward strand.
CTTTTAGCGCGTCTATCTGAGCCGCTGCAAGCGGTCGTGCCGGATCCAATGACGGCCCAAAAAACGGTGCATCGGATAGTAGCTGAAACGAATGGTAATAGTGGTCGCTATCCCTATATGACGGTTTTTTGCGTGCCTTGGTTGCCCATTCTCTTTGCACCACTATGTCGTCAAACTTTTTTTTCTGTTCTTCTGGTATTTCAAGCAAGTTGCCAGCGACATCTCTGAGTTCAAATAAACCTCCGGCACCCCTAGTCCATTTGCATAGGTCAAACTCTGGATGGATGATCCACTTGATCGAAGACCAAGGTTCGTGGCGTTTTCCAGCCCACTTTGCCACGGCGAAGAATGTCTCCTGAACACCCAGAGCCATTACCAGCAAAAGCACCACACGCGCCCAGCGGCTCTGCGCGTTCCGACTATCAAACAGAGACCATGCGGCAGCACCTAGCAGGATGCCGTATCCCAACTGATAGGAAAACGCTTCAAAGAAGGTGTTGACTCCCCACTTGTGAGTGGCAGAGATACAGCCCGCAGCGGCGATGAGTGGAACAAGCCCGCTCACCCACCACCGAGCCTTACGCCAGCCTACCGCGAGTACCGCCAGATAAAATAGCGAGCCAGAGATAATCTCGCTCAGACCTGGTAACACCATTTCCCACAGGAACGGATGGTTCAACTGCTTGGAAATAGATGCCCACCACATAAGAGCACCATACGGGATGAGCACTGCTGCACCATAGAGCGTCAGACCCGCTAACACTTTGGCAGAAAATCTCGACCAAGCGGTCACTGGCAAACAAGCAGCCATCTCTTCCCGACGCTTTGCAGATGGGACGCACGCCTGCATGACGCCCAGCAGAATGGCCGCAGCGGCAGAGCCTAGCGTGACCGCATTCAAGAACGACTCACCGCACAACGAACCGCCACCGTAGCTGCCTAACAGCTCGCGGCGTGCCCAGTCAATCTGTGAAGCGACCATGTATGAGACAAAATTATGATTCCATTCATAGATGCTCGCTGTTGCTATATATAAGATTGCAAAAAATACGGCACTTCCGATCCCAGCCCATAGCGCGTTCTCGCGACATTCTTTCCAGAAAAGATTTTTCATGGGTTCACTCCTTATCGGCGATGCCATCAAGACAGAGTTCGCCCCTCTCCCTGATATAGCTGATAAATGCGTCTTCGAGCGAAAGCGGAACTCGTTCCACCGAATGGGCACCCATGTCGCGGAGCTTCTGCATGGCATCGGCACCGTGGTTGGCGACAGTGATAGCCAACTCTTTGCCAGAGCGGCGGCTGTTCAAAAGCCCAGGCACAGGAGGTGTATCAGGAGCGTTTGATTCAAAAACACCCACGATCCGCCACACCTGTTCGCAGAAATATTCCACCGTGCAGCACGCACGCAAAATGCCGTCTTCTATGACCCCGATGCGGTCGGCCACCCTTTCGACATCCGATAGCAGGTGCGACGAAAACAAGATGGTGCGGTCTCCCCGCCGCATAAGAGATACGAGCACTTCTATCAACATGCGCCGAGCCATGGGGTCAAGCCCCAGCGCAGGATCATCGAGAACGAGCACTTTCGGATCTGGTGCCATAGTCAGAGCCAAGTTTAGTCCAGCGCGCTCGCCTCTCGACAGAGAGCCCGCACGGGTATCTGGGTCAATGTTGAAATGCCCGATAATCGAACGGAACGCCTTATCGTTCCATGATGGATAGAAGGAGGATTGGAAACGGGCACATTCGGCCACTTTCATCCACCCGTGAACCGGGTGCCCCTCGGCCATGTAGCCAATCTTAGCGCGGGTTTCTGGAGTGAATTCCAAGCTGTTTTCCCCGAGTATAGACGAGCTTCCTCTGGTCGGTTCCAACAGTCCCAAGAGCATACGGATCGCAGAGCTTTTCCCGGCTCCGTTGCGCCCGAGAAGCCCGAACACACAGCCCTCCTGAATATCCAAGTCGAGCTGATCCACAGCTTTTTTCTTGCCGTAATACCGAGTCAACCCTTTTACGCTGATAGTCTCTTTATTCATGTTTTATTTCTCCTGTGCTGTCCCATTCCTTTATTTTTGCATCCAGCTTTTTCCGGATTTCTGTCCGGCTGAAACCGAGGTGCATGACATCGTCCAAAAATTTATCTGTCGCTAGACTGAAGCGCCTTGCCCGTTCTTCTTGCGACAGAACCGACCTCTGTTCTGCAACGAAAACCCCCCTGCCCGGCTGCGATTCGAGCACACCCTCTCTGCACAGGTCTGCGTAAGAACGGGCAACTGTGTTTGGGTTGACTACGAGCAGCTCGGCCAAAACCCTGACGCTGGGCATGGTGTCGCCTTGTTTCAGTGTGCCAGTGATCACGGCTCTGCGCACCTGCGCGGAGATTTGCCGATAAATCGGCTCGCCGCTACCCGCCTGAACTTTGAAAGCTAGAGTCATTTCATACTGTATTACCACGCTTAATACAGTTCGTCAACTCCCTTTCTGATTTTTTTTCTGGTTGTGCCCATAGTAAAATAATTGGTTAAATAGGCAGGGCTACTTCATCTGGAGAAGTAACACTAACGAGATGATTGCGATTTGAGAAAATGACTGGACGCCCACGGTTTTTGGAGTTAAGCTC
>JAIFLJ010000045.1 GCA_020049135.1 bacterium
CCATTCCTATGCCATGCTTGGTTTCGCCTTGGGGCATCTTGTTCTGTTCATATTACTGCTTTCGGCTATTCGCCACGAACTAGGCGGAGAGTGGATAGATACTCCAGGGATGTGGGCCAGCTTCAAAAAATATCAAAACTTAGCGTGGGTCGGTTTTTTGTATAACTTAGGTATCTGGTCGGACAAGTTTTTGTTCTGGTGGTTCAGCCCCGAAAGAATCCAGACGAGCGGGGCACTTTACGCTTCCCCGATTTACGATCAGGCGGTTTACATAAGCTTTCTGACCGTGGCTCCTGGCATGGCATTTTTCCTGATGAAACTGGAGACGGAGTTCGCCGAGAAGTTCAAAGAGTTTTTCGACAAAATACAGCAGAAGGCGAGTTTTTCGGAACTGTGCGCCGTGAAGGATGAGATGGCTACTGTGCTTCGCGAAAGCGTGATGCAGCTCGTGAAAATTCAGGGAGCAATCACTTTTTCGCTACTCTTTTTTTGTGACCGTCTTATGCCTTTTCTTGGGCTTAAGGCGTTGCAGGCTGGTATTTTTCAACTCGTTTTACTGGGGGCGTTTTTGCTGGTGATTTTTCTCTCGGTACTGACGGTGCTTTTCTATTTGGACAAAAGAAACGACGCGCTTTTGGCATGCGCCGTGTTTTGCGTGGTAAATATAGTGGGGACGCTTACCAACATTTTCAGCGGGCTCCAATGGTATGGGCTCGGCTTTGTGCTCGCTGTGGCGTCCGCTTTGATCGTAGTATCGTGCCAAGTCAACTACCGTCTGAATAGGCTTGAGTTCGAAACATTCACGCTGCAACCCATCTACCCTGATTGAACATAGGCACGAAAAAATATCAGAAATATTGTTAATGATGTTTGTTTTTCATTACGCCCACGAAATTACTTTTATTTCTTAGGAAATGCGGTTAAACTTTTGTGCTTATGAAAAAAGGACTTTCACTTTTATTGTCACACATTTTTGTGGTAGTAGGGCTGTTTGGTCAAATGTTGTTTTTTCCGCTTTGTGCTCAAACTGTTTCTGAGCAACAGCCTTTCAGGATATGTGCGGGTAAGGCAGTGGCACTTCCGTTGGTTGAAAAGCGGGCGGAGTTGGAGAAAAAAATCGGTTTTCCTGTTGAGATACGGATGGCGACTAGTGCGCAATGTTTGGTGGCGCTCCAAAGGGGTGTATCTGACATGGCACTGATTGGAGGTGGTTTTACTAAAACCCTGCAAGGGGCGCACCGTTCTTTTCCTAGTGCTATACCACAGAAGCACCGCATGGAGGTTTTTCCTATTGGTAATGCGATTTTTTATTTTGCTGTCCATGAAAAAAATCCTGTTGGCGAGCTTACACTGGCGCAGGTGGAGGAGATTTGTCTGGGCAATATAAATAACTGGATGGATGTCGGCGTAGGCGATAGCCCGATAGCGCCCATCATACAGCCGCAGGGAACGGCTGCGAGAAATGTAATGGATAATTTTGTTTTGAAAGGACGCCCACCGTCGGGCGGGGCGGTTTTGGCTGCATCACAGATCGAAGTGCTGGCGTTTTTGCGAGCCAACCACAACGGACTCGGATTTTTGTCGGAGTCGTGTTTGGCAAAAGGTGTAAAAAAGGTCTCCTGCGAGACGGTTTTTGAGGATGTTGTGGAAATGGTCACAATCGGGCCACCTGGCGCGGAACAGAAAAAAATCATTGAGGCTGCAGGGGTAATTTTATCGTTGGAGCAAAAACCTGTGGGAGGATTATGACTTACCGCAGAGCTGATGTTGTTTCAGTCGGGCGCAAACTGCTTCTTTCGCTGCTGGGCATAGGCTTTTTACCAGCGGTGATGGCGTTATTTTTTTCCTGGTGGTATTTTGAATCCCGCACGATTGATGATAAAATCAGGCAGATGCAGAGTTTGGCCTTAGTGCAAAAAGCACGCTTGGAAGCCATGCTTCTGGGGTATCACCAGATCACGGAGCTAATAGCATCGCGGACATATCTGATCGAAGACTGGGAGTCGTTCGCCAAAAGCGGCAGTCCGCGCATACGCGAAAAGATGAAGGCTAATTGCGACCAAGTTTTTTCGCTTTCTCCTAATATTGACCACATACAATTGATTTCTTTCAACAAAGGCAAAGAGACGGAGATTTGTTTTTCCAATTCTAAGCATCATGACAAGTGTTCTGCGGAGTGTAACTATTCAAGCATCTTGCATCTCCCTGATGCCACGATTAAGGAAAGCCAGTTTTTGGGTGTCAACCATGAGAAAGACGGGCGTATTTCACTAAGCTATGGCAGGCCACTTTTTGTTGGAGAGCGTTGTGTCGGGCTGCTGATAGTGACCATTTCTGGTGCAGACCTCATGAATTTTTCACTTAACTACAGTGGCATGGGTAGGACGGGTGAGGTGGTGTTGGCGCATGTGGCTGATACTGGGGAAGTGAAGTGGATCAGCCGACGGCGTCATGAGGGCGATGCCAAATTTAAAAAGCATCTTTCGCTGCGGCAGGAGGGCTACCCAATGGTGAATGCCGTCAAGGGAGACCGTGTTGTTTATCGGGATGCAGTGGATTATGCAGAGCACAGTATTGTCGCTGTGACGGAGTTCGTGGAATCGGTGGGCTGGGGGCTGGTCGCAAAAATTGATCGGGATGAAGTTTTAGGCGATATAGTGCGGCTCAGGTATGTTTGTTTTTTGGGTCTGGTATTGCTTATACCGTTCATTGTCCTTATTGCTTATTTTTTACGGCGACGCCTCACCGCTGCGATTGAGGAGTCCAACTTTCGTTTCCGCCTTCTTTCCGACGGGATGATGGACTGGGTTCACTGGGTTCATCCAGATAAAGGGACAATCTATGTCTCGCCGTCGTGCAAACGGATCACAGGATATGACGAATCGGAGTTTTATGCTGATCCTGGCCTACTCAAAAAAATGGTACACCCAGAAGATCAAAGCAGGTGGTGCAGCCATGTGGACAACGAGTTGAAACCAAGCTGCTCTGATTTGTGCGAGATGCAAATACGCATAAATACGCAGGGAGGTGAGACGCGGTGGATCAGGCATATTTGCCAGCCGATATATGGGTTGAACGGTGAGTGGCTTGGGCGGCATGGCTGTAACTCGGATATTACAGATCGGGTTCGTGCCGAGGAGACAATACGGCGCAGCGAAGAACGACTTGCCTTGGCTACGCAGGCTGGTTCCGTTGGCGTATGGGATTGGGTTTTGGCTAAAAATGAGCTGCATTGGGACGACTCTATGTTTCGCCTTTATGGTGTGAAGCGGGAGTATTTTTCTGGGGCATACGATGCTTGGCAAAATGGGTTGCACCCTGAAGACCGAAAAAGGGGCGATGCGGAGATACAGATGGCACTCAGAGGGGATAGGCCGTTTGATACAGAGTTTAGGGTCGTGCATCCTGACGGGCAAGTGCGATACATTAAAGCAATGGCACATGTGTTCCGAGACAAGGATGGAAAAGCCATAAGGATGACTGGGACAAACTGGGATATCACCGAACGCAAACAGAGCGAGAGCCGTATGGCCGAACTTCTTGAATTCAATCAAAAGATATTTTTAAAATCCACGCAGGGAATAAAGGTGTTCCACCGTTCTGGCAAATGTATTTCTGTAAATCCGGCGGCATCTATTATTCTCGGGAGAAAGCCAGAAGAGATGTTGGCGGAAAATTTTTATCAGATAGAATTTTGGAAAACATCAGGTGTTCTCGAAGCTGCGCTGGAGGCGTTTGAAAAAAACGAGCCGCAGCATCTGGAGTCTTATGTCACAACACAGGCTGGGAAAACGGCGTGGCTGAATTACGACATCACACCATTTATCAGCAGTGGTGAGCCAAATTTGCTGGTGTTGATCAACGATGTTACGCATTTCCGCCGCACCGAGCAGACGCTTTTGAAGGCCAAACTTGAAGCGGAGCAGGCCAATAAGGCCAAAAGCGATTTTTTAGCGAATATGAGCCACGAAATCCGCACACCCATGAATGCCATAATTGGGCTTTCGCATCTTGCTTTGTGTCTGGAGTTGCCCGCAAAACTGCAAGACTACCTTATAAAAATTGAAAAGTCGGCCAAGGCACTATTGGCTCTCATAAACGATATCCTCGATTACTCAAAGATAGAGGCTGGCCGCGTAGATATTGAATCGGTGGAGTTTTCTCTCGAAGAAGTGCTCGAAAATGTCGCCAACCTTTTTAGCGTCCACGCGGAGGAGAAAGGAATCGAAATCCTTTTTGATGTCAAATCTGATGTGCCAGATCGCCTTGTGGGGGATGCGTTGCGTCTCGGTCAAATATTAAACAACCTTGTTGGGAACGCGTTGAAATTCACAGAAAGAGGTGAGGTGCGCGTGAATGTTGAGAGAGAGCCAAGCATTGATAGTGTAGCAAATCTACGCTTCGAAGTGCTCGATACGGGCATAGGCATGACGCAAGAACAGATGAAAATGATATTTCAGTCATTCACTCAGGCTGACGGCTCAATAACACGCCGTTTTGGCGGCACTGGGCTGGGTCTTACCATCAGCAAGCAGCTTGTAAAAAAGATGGAAGGCGATATGTGGGTGAACAGTGAGATTGGCAAGGGAAGCTCGTTTTTCTTCAATGTATGCCTGCGTGTGCCTGATACTGCCAAGCGGATTGCTTCCGCAGAATCGTTTAAGTCCACAAGGGTGCTGGTAGTGGACGATAACGCCAACGCTCGAGAAATCCTTTGTGATATTCTTTCTGGATGGGGATGCCATGTGAGCGAAGTAAGCGATGGAGGTGCTGTGATTGGAGTCATGCTTGAAGCAAACAAAAATGGCACGCCCTTTGACCTGCTGCTAATGGATTGGAAAATGCCTGGCACAGATGGCGTTCAGGTGGCTAGGCTGATAGATAACTCCATCAAAGAGGGCAAGCTTCCACATATGCCTGTTATCATAATGGTGACAGCCCACAGCAAAGAGCATCTATTGGAAGCAGCCGACAAAGTTCATCTGGATTCGATTCTCACCAAGCCTGTGGTCAGCTCTCGCCTGCACGATGAAATACTTCGCTTGAGGTCTGGCGGCCAAACGGAGAGAGCCGTGATGGTTCGTTCTAAACAGGAGTTTCAGTTGCCGCCTGGTGCGGTTGGTGCCCGTGTCCTGCTTGTAGAGGACAACGAAATCAACAGGCAAGTCGCCAAGGAATTGTTGGAGCAACTCGGCCTAGAAATTATACTGGCCATGAACGGCAAGGATGCGCTTGATATTTTATGTAGCGGAGAATCCGTGGATATTGTTTTGATGGATTTGCATATGCCTGTGATGGACGGATTCGAGGCCACCCGTAGGATACGCCAAGACGCCCGATTTGTTGAACTACCAATTCTAGCGATGACGGCTGCCGTCATGACTAGCGATAGGAAAAAATGTATTGCGGCGGGCATGGACGACCATGTTTCTAAACCAGTGGTTCCCGAAGATCTGTGTAAAACTTTGGCGAAATGGATACCCTCTGCTGACAGGGGTGGAGCCGTCAGGCAGGCAGTACCTGCGACTGTTGCCGACCATAAAATCGGCTTACCAGAAAAATTGCCAGGACTTGATTTGGGGGCGGCACTCAAACGGATGAAAGTTAATGAGCCTGTTTTATTCGACCTGCTGATGGAAGGACATCTTCTTTTCTCTCAGGAGAGGGAAAAGTTTCACCAAGTGCTTGTCTGCGATAATCACGAGGAAGCAATGATGTGGATACATCGGATAAAAGGTGTGTCAGGAACACTTGGTGCCATGAATCTGATGGGGGCGTGCGAGGTCTTGGAAGAAAAAATTAAAACTGGCCTAGATGATTCCTCAATAAAAATGTTCGAGCAATCAATGGACGAAGCTATAAACTCGTTGGAAATGCTATTCGCTTCGCGGAATATTGCTCCAACCAATGATGCTGACCGATGGAAGGAAGCTATTGCAATAAGATCGCAAGTGGCCGCTCTGCTAGAAAAAAATGAGTGGGTTCCGCCCGAACAGATGCGTGCTATGAAGCAGGCGTTCGCAGGACACCAAGACGCTGAAATTTTAGAATTCGTTGAACGCCTAGTAGGTGTGCTTGATTACAAGAACGCATTACTCAAATTAAAAGAGAT
>JAIFLJ010000143.1 GCA_020049135.1 bacterium
TCATCCTCCCAGAACTTCAACCTGCTCTGACCTGAAAATCTCGCTCATTTTGCGTAGGATTTAAACGGTAAGGGACTAAACTCTTAAACTTCGTGCTCTTTGTGATCGTTGTGCTTAAAATCTTCTTGGTGGGCTTTGCATCGGTATTCAATACCAATTACCTTCGGTTTTGGCCTAGAATGACTCTGACAACTTCCGACGGATGCCCCTGCGTTTGAAGCTGGCGCATGTGTGCCTGTGCCGCTTTGAGTGTGCAGGGGGCGTCTATCCAAGGACGAATGATCTGCGGCAAGTTTTCGGGGCGGCGCAGGACGGTATTCCAGTTTTTTTCCAATGCGAACTGCAAGGTTATACATTCTTGCGGCATCACGCCACCCAGCCCGTTGAACAGGATCGGACACCCGCGCACGATGGCTTCACTTGTGGTGCCGGTGCCGGGGCGTGCCACGATGGCCGAAACGGATTGCATGAGGTTGGACATTTTTTGAAAAGTGGGGAGTGCCGCCACTTTTATGGCGGACTGCTTTTGCGCCCATGCACTTATTTTTTCGCGTGCGACATCGTTTTTTCCGCAGAGTGCAACCGCTTGGCAAGAGAGACCGGATTTGGCCAGAGCTTTCAAAAAAGAGAGGTGGTTATTGGCTCCCACGGCTCCGGTGGAAAGGAGGATCGTGAACCGTGCTGGGTCAAGCCCAGTGGCCTCGTACAAAAATTTTGCGCGGGATGCTGCGTCCATCTCTGGTGTGTAAAAATCTGGTGAGAGGAGGAATCCGCCGCAAAAAGCTCTGTCGCTCGGGACGCCGCGTCGGATTGCTCCCTGCCTCACTTGCTCCGTGGCCGCCACAAAAAAATCGGCCTGTGGGTTGACCCAGTGCTTACTGAAACCGTAGCCATCGTGGAGTTCTCCGCAGTAGGTGCCACAGCGGACGGCATCAGCACCAAGCGTCTGTTTTGCTAGATCAAAAAAGCCGTGGTTGAGCGAGCCGTGGACGCTTAAAATCACGCTGGGACGGAACTCAGCAAGCACTTCGCCAAAACGGTTTGCGGACAAAATGCGCGATGCGTTTTTGAACATGGCAGCGACTTCGAGATAGCCGAAGTATAAGTGGTGCAGGCGCGGCTGGTATTTTTGGATGCCGTTGTAAAGCGCGACACCGAAGCGGTAGAGCGGGTGCGTGGATTCCAGCGTCTGGTGGATGCGTGTTTCCACGGGGAAATCAGCATGACATTCCGCCCACGCCTTGAAAGAGCGTGCTCGCATGTCGTGTCCGCCCCCAGTGCTGGATGTCAAAACAAGGACACGCATGTTCATACACGGTAGTTCAGAAAATTGAGAATGCCATACGGAAAATGGAGGTTGCCGAGGATGAGCCAAGCCCAAGCGCGTTTCGGTCGTTCTTTTGCCAGCAGCAAGTGGAATGCAAAAGTCATAGGCAGGACGATACGGCAAACATTCCTGTGCTCGCTCCAGACATACCACCCGAGAAAGAGAAAAAGGACTGCTATCGGGAAACCCATGCGCCATACTGGGTCGCTCGTTTTCCAGTGGCGCAGCAGGTAGAACGCCTGCACGGTGAAGCTGAGGAATGCTGGGAAAGTGGTTATGTTTTCGAAAGTGATCTCGTGTCGCGGACGCGATAAAATCCAGTTTGCAGCTTGGAACATAGAGTAAAACGGGAGGCCCCAATTATCGCGTGTGCCGGACGCATCTGCGGTGGCTGATGGCGGGAGGACATGCTGGATGTAGAGCATCCATGCGCCAATGAAAAGAACTGGGACAAGTGGAAGAACAATGTTTTGCGCCAGTTTATTGCGGGCGAAAAAGGAGCCGTTTTTTTGGTCTTTTTCGCAGATTAAAAATGATGAGAGCCATGTGGTTTCGCGGGTGAGCGTGGCCAGCACCATGCAGCCCGTGGCGGAAAGAGGCATGGAACGCAGCATGGCCCAGACACCGCAGAGGGCGAAAACGGTGGCGGGCAAGTCGGTCAAGGAGCGGCGCACAGATTCGAGCGTCCCAGTGCCCATCATGATGCCCCAAACGCAGCACCAAGCGAAGCGGTCGGACGGTTTTATCATGGCCAGCACTAGCGCGAGTGCAGCAAACCAGAAAAAGATGTTGATGGTGGCGTAAGCCTGAAGGATGCGAGCAGGTTCGCCGAGGCCAGCGCAGAACGCCGCCAGAGGCAGTCCGATGCGCCGCGCACGGTAGGCTGGCGAGTCTATGGCTTCTGGCAAACTGGGATGGCGGAGCGTGGGATCCACGGCTATCTGGGCGTAAAACTGGCCATCATAGCCTGTACACCACTCGCGCACATGCGGGGCGGCGGCTTTCACTTCGGGGAGTTGCCTTTCAGCCCAAGTCTTGCCGCCGAACATAACGAAGGCCGTGAAGCCCGTCTCTTTATGGAACCCACGCGAGACTAGCACGAGAAAAAGCCCGATTATGCAGGCTACCGGAACGAGGCTGCGTAGGCGGTTCATTTCAGTGAAGGAAAAGCCATCCGGCCAGTGCCAATATGGGAAGAAGGAACGGGATGCTAAACCGGAATATGTAGCCGAAGAACGAAGGCACTCCCACGCTCTGCTGTTCGGCGATTGATTTGACCATGAAATTCGGGCCGTTGCCAATGTAAGTCATCGCCCCGAAAAAGACCGCCCCCAGAGAGATGGCGGCAAGTTCCCGCCCTGCCACGCCTAGGTAAATTCCGGCTGATGGTGCTAGTTGTTCGAGCGGGATCGAGTGCTGGCTGGCTGAAACCGTGAGGAATGTGAGGTAAGTCGGAGCATTGTCCAAAAATGACGAGAGCACCCCGCTGAACCAGTAATAAGCCAGTGGTGAGTTGATGCCGAGGCTGCCAGCGTTGGTTTGCAGGTAGTCCAAGGCTGGCATCATGGTGGCAAAAATTCCGGCGAAAAGCCAGCCGACCTCTTTCACGGGGTGGAAGTCGAAATGGTTCGATTCGTGGATTTGTTTCGGCGTGGTAAAATACGAAGCAGCCGCCGCAGCCAGCATCAAAATTTCGCGCAGGGGGGTAGGCATGAAAACCGCAGCTAAAATAACGGCGAGGAAAATGATGTTGCGCTTTCCAGATATGTGAAAAGTTTCGTAGGCACTCTCCTTTTCTACGATGTTTGAGGGAATGCGGGACTGATTTTTTTTGTCTAAAATATAAAAAATTGCGAGCAGCAAAGCGTTGGCCATAAGCCACGCTGGCCAGAGGTGCTGGAGCGTCCAGAAAAAAGGTATGCCTTTGAGGTAGCCCAAGAATAGCGGCGGGTCGCCGATGGGCGTGAGGCAACCACCAGCGTTACTGACTATGAAAATGAAAAAAACTGTGTGGAACTCCGTGATGCGGTACTTATTCATCCTGATCCACGGACGGATAAGCAGCATGGACGCGCCAGTGGTTCCGATCAGATTAGCCAAGACTGCGCCAACACCCAAAAACAGGACATTTTTTAAGGGTGTGGATTCGCCTTTTACGCGAATATGTATCCCACCAGAGACGGTGAAAAGCGCAGCCATGATGGCCATGAAACTGAAGTACTCTAGTGCGGTGTGGGCGAGGCGTTCCGTGGCGTGCAGGATGAAAATGTAACCGACAACCACCAGCAAACCCAGCAAGGCGGAGACATGCGGATAGCGGCGTTCCCAGAAATGTTTGTTCAGGAAAGGCATGATCGCGATGAGCGTAAGCAGTAGTGCAAAGGGCATGGAAGCCCAGAGCGGGACGGCTTGTGTTGACGCGAAAAACATGGGTTTGCTTGTAGCGTGGAAAGGTGCTGTTGAAAAGCCTTTTGGATTCTGGTAGAGCGTTTTCATTCCAGAGTCCCTTTTTCGAATATCGAATAAGGAATTACGAATAACGAAGGGAGGACGCATCGCGTGAAATAGCATTGCCGTTGCATTTGCACGCCTCGCTCTTCCTTTCGAAATTCGAATTCGATTTCGTTATTCGATTTCTTCCCCGCTTCGCATCTGATTTATTCAGCGTTGCGGAAACCGCTTCTTTTCACGGGCGTGCTGTGAGGCGTTTTGCTGAGCATGTCCTCCACTATTGAACGCATTATTTCGCTCCAGTTTTCTGGTTTATCCAACACCTTTTGTCGGATGTTGACAGCGTAGGACTGGAATGCTGGCTGGCCTTTGGATTCCTGCCCAAAAACCAATGTTCTTTTGGCAGAGAAATCCACTTTGTCGAACTGCACAAACCCTCGCAAGTCTGAAAATAAAATCTGTCTCGACGGTTTTAGTGGCTTGAAAGCATCTATATTCATCGTGCCATGTCCGTTTTTCACGAGGACAATTTCGTCAACATCAATGGAGCAGCGTCGTATTTCGAGAGTCCCACATGCGAGGCTTTCGGGCATCCATACCACGGTGATGTTTACAATCGAAAGAAAACGCCTTTCGGGAAAATCAGGCGGATTAAAAAACTCCACTCCGCGCAGCGTGAGTGTGGTGTCTTCCAGCGATAGGTGGGCTCGGTCTATAGCCACCTCGAACCCAGTCTCGTACTCAAGCCACTTATCAAGGAGCTTTTCGCAGAGTGGGTCGCGAAAAAAATAGGCGACCCACAGCAGCATGGCCGTCCAGCCCAGCAAGGAAATAAAACCTCGTATCAACGCGAACATTTTCCGATCTCCTCCCGCAATTTCACCTCAAGCCGTCCGAAAACTTCTTTCCAATCACCGCGAGTTTTCTGTCTGAAAAGGAGCATTGAGGAATACCAAGGTGTGTCGTCCCTCCCCATCATCCAGCGCCAGTCAGGCACGGCTGGAAGAAGTAACCAAACAGGCTTTCCAAGTGCCCCTGCCAGATGAGCCACAGAGGTGTCCACAGCAATCACGATGTCCAAAGAAAGTATGATTGAGGCTGTCCCTGCAAAGTCGTGCGCCAGATCGGCGGCGTTCACCGCCCCAAATTCCGTCGGCAGCGAAGCAAGCTCTGACGCAGCAGGCCCTTTTTGCAAACTATAAAAACGCACGCCATGCACCTGCATGAGCCGTTTAAAAAAATCCAGCGGACAGGAGCGCATTTTGTCGTGGGGGTGCGTCGGGCTCCCCGCCCACACAAATCCTACACGCAGTTTTCTCGTGCCACCACTTTCTTCGCCATCAAGCCGTGAAAGAATGACTGAGGTCTCACTTGGCACATGCAGGTAAGGCCCGGGAACAGCGAAATCTTTCTCTTCCATTTCAAAAAGCATCGGGAGCGAAAGGAGTGGAAAAACAAGGTCGAATGCGACAGGCCATTCCCCGCGCAGAACGGTTTCGTCCACACCTTCGCATCTCTCTAAAAGCGGGCGGAGTTCTTTTTGACACTCAAGGATCACACGCCCACCACGCTGTTTGGCGTGCCTAGCAAAACGGGAGAATTGGATGGTATCGCCGAAACCCTGCTCGCCGAGAAGCAAGAGTGTTTTATCGCGAAAAAGTGAGCCGTCCCATAGCGGTTGCGAACAAACCCTTTTCGGATAATCTGGGAGTTTTGTGCGCCATTCGTGCTGCTGCCAGCCTTCTTTAAAACGCCCCGCTCTGAGAAATGCAACTGCCTTGTTCCATTGTGGCTCCACGAGTGCTGGATCAAGAGCTAATGCGCGGTCAATGGAAACCAGCGCATCATCGCTACGGCCAAGATTTATGAATGTGGTCGCCAAATTGGCGTGTGCCTGTGCGTAGTCTGGTTTTAGCTCTATGGCTTTTTCAAATTCTGGCACGGCCTCTTCCCACTGGATCAATCTGAGCAGCAGCGTGCCGAGCCCGAAATAGCCCATAGCCTGCTCCGGGTCGGCGGATATAGCGCGGTGATGCTGCTCTATGGCTTCGTCATTTTTTCCCATCGTGGCCAAACACTTTGCCATGTTCAAGTGGGCGTCGAACAATCCCGAATCTATTTCCAATGCACGCCTGTAATGCGCCATAGCCATCTTTGTTTTGTTCTGCTCCAAATAAACATTTCCTAAGTTGTTGTGGGCAGGAGCCGAAGTCGGATTGAACTTGATCCCTTCCCGCAAACACGCCTCGGCCTCTTCTAGCTTATTCAGATTTTTCAGCAGCGT
>JAIFLJ010000014.1 GCA_020049135.1 bacterium
ACTGAACCCCGAAAATATTGTTGTATTCTACAGCGACAACATGCTCGTTTCCATAGGTAATTTTTGCTGACACATACTTTTCATTAGTATCACTTCGATAACAATAACTGTGAATAAAATAAAATATTGATTGACTCGGCAACCCTCGCCACAACAAACTATCCTTAGTAAAGGTCACATTGTTCCAACCAACATGTGGTAAACGGATTTCGGCTCCTCCAGCGAGCATTTTATCCACGATTCCGGGAATTAAACCCAACCCCGCACTTTCTCCATGCTCAGTTCCTTGAGAAGAAAGCAATTGCATTCCAAGACAAATTCCTAGGATAGGAACACCGCTTGATGCCATCTCAAGTATTTTATCACCAACTCCATTTTTCTTAAGATTCCTCGCTCCCTCCCGGTAACTTCCAACACCAGGCAAAATCAAATGAGAATAGTCAGTCAAATTACTTTTTGCTGCAACGACATCCACTGAAAATCCCAAAAAAGTAATAGCATTGTAAACCGACATCAGATTGCTAATTTCGCAATCAATTATCCCTACTTTAACATTACTCATGAAAAACGCCGTATCGTTTTTGCAAATATTTCAACTTGCTGCTGGCAACGAGCGGGATCCAAATAATTTGTTTTTAGCTGAATGATTCTCGGCTGTATATTTTCCTCATTAGGGCAATGTTCAATATAGTAATCTAAAAATTTTTGATGATTACCAAATCTATTGATAACATCAAGCACGCGATGATCTTGCGTCTTCCACATTGGTTCCCTGTAAGTGGGCAACCATGCAGCATAGAACCCATCACCGCCAAAGTCCAGAAATTGCTTCCGGAACTGATGCCAAGTAAAATCAACACTATCAAGATCCAGAAGCATTGCCAATGTATAATATGAATTGACATAGCCATCTGGCTCCTTTTGCGGCTTTAACCAAGAGCAGTCTTTTACAATTTCAAGAAATTTTTTTGCGTTGCTTTTCCTGCTCTCTACAAGCATGTCTAACTGCTCTAACTGACCTAATGCAACAGCCGCACACAAGTCTGGCATTTTATATTTATAACCAAAAGAAGTATGCCTTGCATAATTTGGATTCTGCAAAACATCTTTTGTGATTTTACCAGCCTTTGCACTAACAATGTCATAACCCACAATAGAAAAAGCTCTCATTTTATCAGCCAAGGATTCATCGTCTGTTATGACAATGCCACCTTCCCCGGAAGTCATGTGCTTAGATGCTTGAAAACTGAAGCTAGCCATGTGACCAAGAGTCCCCACTAAGCGATCTTTATAATAACCGAGAAAACACTCTGCATTGTCTTCAATCACATAGAGATTGTTATGCTTTGCGATTTCCATTATCGAATCGTAATCGGGAGATAACCCATAAACCGAAACAGGAATAATTGCTTTTGTTTTCTCTGTTATTGATTTGCGAATTGACTCAGGATCAAGAGTAAATGTGTCAGGATCGATATCAGCAAATACAGGAATGGCATTTTGATGAAGAACAACAAGCGAAGTGCTTGCCATAGTCAACGGCGGCACAATAACCTCGTCTCCAGGTCCAACACCGGCAGCAGCTAAGGCAGAATGCATAGTTGCTGTCCCATTAATGTGGGAAACACCAAATTTCGTTCCGAACTTTTTGACGAAGGCTTGTTCAAAACGGGTGGTCATGCCAGTAAGTTTAGATGTTCTAAACTCACTAGCAAGAACTTCAGAAACATACTTGTGTTCAGCTTCTTTAATTCGCATTTTCATTTTTTATTGATTTCATTAGCCCATCATTTCTTGGAATCGTGGGCATTAATTTCGCGATATTAATATCGTTCTCCAGTAAGCAAATAATATCTTGCATGTGAAAAAGATTTTTGTCAGAATATAACTTTTTATAAACCGCCCTAGCAAAATCTAAATCCTCTTGAGTATCTACTGTCCATCGCATCTCAGAATAATCAACTGCATTTTTAATATTTGTAGTTTTAAACAGTTTTGGATTCATCCATATATATGGAGTAACATGCTGCCTCAAAAAGCTTTGTTTAGCTTCGCTGTAGGCTCGCTCCAATGCGTAAAAACTAAACACCTCGATATCAAGGCCTTCTGGATATGTGTGCTCAATGGTATTGCTGACATAATCTGAATCCGATTTGGAAAAGTGCTCTACCAACATATCTATAATCTCAGGATCTTTAAATGCATCGTCAGCCGTAACTCGAATAACAACATCTAGTTCATACTTACAAGCCGCATGATAGAAACGATCCAGAACATCTTCCTCATTTCCTCGAAAAAACTCTATTTTATGACGCTTTGCCAAATCTTCTAATGGATTATCCCGACAATTAATCGTTGTTGCTAAAATCCATTTCTGGCAACGATTGCTTTTAGACACACGGTTAATTATGTGCGACAATAAAGGCGTGCCTTCAATCTCTGCCAAAACCTTGTTTGGCAGTCTCGTGGAACCCATCCGAGCTTGGATAATACCGCCAATCTTCAAAATTCAGCCTTTCTTGAAATGAGTTAATCGAGTGATGAGATCTTTTCCCAAATCTGGACCGTCTTTCCAATTATCACAGTTGTGACAAATCGGCAATTCATTTTCTCGCCCATCAACCATGGCCTGCATATATTGCTGGTATTTTAAATTGGTATAGATTTCTTTAAGTGTCTGGTCGTTTACATTACCAAAAATATCTTTATTATTCCAGTCTCTATGGCAAATCGTTACCGTTCCGTCCCAGTTAATCGCTGTTGAATAAAAGGGAAATTCACAGGCATATCGATTTTGAGGCTGTGTATTTATAGAACCCAATCCACCGGCAAAGTTATGAATACTCTGGCATTGAACTTCATCCGCAATGTCTTTCCAAAAATCTCTAAATAATGGAAACTCTTCCGCGTTTTGTTTTGTCCCAATCATTTTTGCCCGAATAAATGGAGCATCCAACCCCAGTTCTTTACGCTTTGTGAAAAAGTATTGGACATTTTCTACCACCTTGGGCAGCAAGTCCACTCCTTTTGTTTTTTTATATGTTTCAGGATAAAAGGCATCAATGCTCATGGTTATGTCATCAACACCACTTTCCAATATTTGATCAATTTGTTCTTTTTTCCGAAAAGTTCCATTCGTATTGAAATGAACAATTTCTGCGGCCTTTATTTGCTTTGCATACTTGATCATATCCACAAATTTAGGATGTAGCGTCGACTCGCCGTCCTTATGCAGATTTAACACCAAGACAGACCCCTCCCTCGCACACTCATCCATAACACGACGGTATAGATCCCAATCCATCATACCGGACTTTCTCATGCCGATCATTTTAGATTCTTGATTATGCGAGGGACAAAAGTAGCAGGCCAAATTACAAGCAAGTGTTGGCTCCAGATTAAGCATTAATGGAAAAATTCGGTTGCTTGCTCGAATAATTTCAGGCTTCATGAATGAATATGATCCAGACACAAAATATTTAAGCATTTTATTTTCAATTTTCATGTTGATTTTAATTATTAAATGATAATATTGTAAATTTCTATTCTCTGTATTTTAGAATTCTAGCGGGATTACCAACAACCACAGCATTATCTGGAATGCTTTTTGTCACAACTGATCCCGATCCGACAACAACCCCAGTTCCAGTTTTAACATTTTTATTAATAAACACATGTCCGCCCACCCAATTATCTTGTCCAATTGAAATAGGAAAACCATCATAGCCTTGCTGTTGAATCAAAATTCCTTTCCTGATTTGATGATCAGAAGTGTTCAAATAAACAAAAGCAGCAAACCAAGAATTTTCGCCTATAGTTATTCCATGCCCGCCGTTTAAGATGCAATAGGAGCCAAGTATCACATTTTTTTTTAAATGCAGAATAGATGTATTTGCTACGACCAACCAAACATGCACCCCGACATTTACATTTTCGTCGATCTTTAGCTTGCCACCTTTTCTTAACCTCAAAAAAGTTTCTCCTGAAAAAGTCACATTGTTTCCTATTTCAATATTTTTATAACTGGCTCCGTCTCTCAAAACAACCTTGAAAGCCCCTCCAAATTCAACAGATTTACCGACTTTTGCGCCTCTAAGCTTTAAGTAAACCGTGTAATAAAGGCTTCTTATCTGATTCAGCATAATTCTTCACTATAGCTTCTAGCCATCCGCAATTTCATATCTGAATCAACAATGAAGCACTCATCCGATGGAACTATAAAATTGGCAATAGAAGATCCTGTCAAGGAACCAACTTTTATATTCTTATTTTTCGTTGCTAGAGCCGTGCTTTCTTCAATATAGAGGGTATCAAAATCACTGGAAATACCCTTGGGCGGATTTAATGCCTCCATGCCATGAGCTGTTCGCTTAAAAACTCTGCTGGTTACTTCCTCCACTCCAATAGCACAACTGGCATCATTTAAAGCTAAAGTTGTGATCGCCTCTTCTAAGGTTTTTTCTGAAATAAAAGGCGCATGCAAATAGGACATTAATGTAATCCCTTGATAATCAGGGTCTAACTTCGAGATAATCGGGTTTAAAGTCTTGACTATACTGATAGAGCGTATGGTATGACCACCATCACGGTCAAAATACAAAAGCCGATCATCATCAAACTTTTCAGTCACTGCCCGCGATTCAGGGTTGTCCGAAGTAACAATTACTCTGTCAAGCAAGTTTAATTTTAAACATTTTTCGATATTTCTTTCTAATAATGTTTTTCCGTTTGCACTCTGCTTCCACAGATTCTCTACAAAGTCGTAACGCCTACGGCACGGAATAACAGCAATGACAGGGTGAAATGCGGCTATTTTATCAGCAGCATTATCTCTTTTAATCGCTTGACGAGCAAAAAGTATGCGGTGCGTTTTCAATGTTAGATTTTCTGTATGCTTTCGGTAATAAAACAAAGGCAAATTAATGTTGGCACACTTATACCTGCCTTTTAATTTATTCCATAAATCATATCCGTCTTGCGCTCCAAGATCTTCCCTGTATCCACCTATGTTTCGCAACACCTCTGTTCTGACGAGGGAGCAAGCTCCATTTGCAGGAGCGTCCATAAAGTGATTGCTTTCATATAGTTTTTCTCTTCTCTCATGGGAAACCACTTCACCTTTTTCATCAATCAGAAAATAATCAGGAAACACCATGCAATGATCGGTATTTTTATCCAGAAAGTTCCCAAGAACGAGAAGTATATTTTCATCAAAAACATCATCGCCGTCTAATCTTATAATATACTGTCCTCGCGCATGTTCCAAAGAAAAATTACAAACTGCTGGCAGCCCAATGCCTTCCGTGCGAAAAAGTCTTATCCTCTCATCTGCGCTGTATAAACTCATTACCGAAGAAGTATTGTCAATAGAATTATCATCAACAATGATTAACTCCCACGATTCTACTGTTTGCCTCAATACGCTTTCAATAGCTTCCTGCAAGTATCTTCCGTAATTATATGACGCAATGTAAATAGTGTATTTAATATTTTCCATGGCAATCCTCGATTAGCCTTAGCTCAAAGAAAAAATATTTGGCGGCTTTGTGGTTTCATCCTTAACTCCATATAAACACTGCACCAAGCTTTTTCTGAATTCGGAAATTTCTTTTAATTCATTAGGTGTCATGCTGCCAGCATGATCAGGACCGTGCATTGTTTTATCCAATGTAAAATGCTTCTCAATTATTTTCGCGCCGCGCGACATCGCTACAATGGACGCTGTAACTCCAATTGAATGATCGCTAAAACCACTATATTTCGTGAAATCAACTTTATCAAAATAAAAATCAGACAGAGGAGTTGGATATTTACAAATGCAGTATAAATATGAAACTTGACCGAAACTACCAATGGTTGGAAATACCGATTTAGTCCATAGACCAAGCGATGCAATTACAGGCAAATTCGTTGCAACAATCGCTTCAATGAGTTTTGTATCACAAATAGATCTGGAAGCCAGTTTGATTTGAGAGACATGCAGTCTTTCTAACCACCTGACCCGCTCACAGTCAAAGGGTGATGCCATAAATTCAATGCCTTGCC
>JAIFLJ010000253.1 GCA_020049135.1 bacterium
GTGGCAAAAAATGCAGAACCTCCTGTAAATCAAACCATTCTCAACCAACGAGTTGTCACCCAATGGGTTCATTACGGAGCGATGGGAATTGAATGAAAATCAGCGGGTTGGCAATCAAACACCAAAGATTTTGAGCGGATCGGTTTCAACCGAGCCTGGAATCCACTTGTATAGACAGGAGTCAGTTTTGGGACTAACTCCGTGCGTTTGCGTGTGGAGTTTGTAATTGGCCTGAATCCAAGTTGATTTTCCCCCGTTTTGCTGCTTAAATCATGCCATGCGCGCCGCCGCCGAGAAGATTGTCATAAAGTTGCAGCAAGCGGGTTTTGAAACCTACTTTGCGGGCGGCTGTGTCCGCGACCGGCTACGCGGTGTTGAGCCGCACGACTACGATGTGGCCACAGCCGCAAGGCCAGATGCGGTGGAAGCCCTTTTCCCGGGCAGGAGCGATCTTGTGGGCAAAAGCTTTGGCGTAGTTCGTGTTCGCGTGCAGGATGCGACAGTGGAGGTAGCCACTTTCCGTCAGGACGGCCTTTACCTAGATGGGCGGCGGCCTTCTGAAGTGACTTTTACCAGCGCAGAGGAGGATGCAAAGAGGCGCGACTTTACCGTGAACGCTCTTTTCTGTGATCCTGTCAGTGATCGCATAGTGGATTTTGTAGGCGGGCGTGCTGACCTTGAAAAAAAACTCTTGCGTGCCGTGGGCGATCCGGCGAAGCGATTTGGCGAGGATCGCCTGCGGCTTTTGCGCGGCGTGCGGTTGGCGTCCACGCTAGGTTTCGAGATAGAGCCTGAGACATGGTCTGCGCTGCGCCGCGCCGCGCCGCAGATCGGGCAAGTGAGTGCTGAGCGCGTGCGCGAGGAGCTTTCCAAATGGCTCTGCGGGCAAGGCTCGGAGCGCGGGCTAGACTTGCTGGATGCCAGCGGTTTGCTCGTGGTGCTTCTGCCAGAAGTAGCCGCGATGAAAGGCGTGGAGCAACCGCCGCAGTTCCATCCCGAAGGCGATGTGTTCGTTCACACTCGGCTGATGCTTTCCCTGATGGAAAGTCCGTCTGAAACTCTGGCATGGGCCGTGCTTTTGCACGACATTGGTAAGCCGCCCACCAGGCGCGTGGATGAGACTGGCCGCCCACGGTTCAACGGGCACGAGACGGTGGGTGGACGGATGGCCGAGAAAATGCTTATGCGGCTCCGTTTTTCCAATGAGAAAACTGAGGCGATCTGCGCGATGGTAGCGAACCACATGACTTTTAAAGACGCGCCGCAGATGCGTCTCAGCACGCTCAAAAAACTGCTGGCACGCCCCACATTTGATGAGGAGCTGGAGCTGCACCGTTTGGATTGCCTCGGGTCTCATGGGCAGACCGAAATATACGACTTTTTAAAAACCAAACTTGCGGAGATGCCGGCGGAGGCTGTTCGGCCCGACCCGTTTGTTCGTGGCGGCGACCTGCTTGCAGCCGGGCTTGCTCCGGGGCCGCGCGTGGGCGAGTTGTTGAGGCAGGCTTATGACCTTCAGCTTGAGGGAAAAATTTCGTGCCGCGAGGAAGGGCTAGGCTGGGTGGACGGGCTAGGTTTGCCCGCTGCCGCAGGGGGCGGGGCGGCATGAAACGGCTCCCCTTCTTCCAAGCTGGCCTGACGATCACGCTCATGATATGGGCACTGGAGTTGATGGGCGTGTACGGCTGGGTGGACAGGAAGGCACTGGACTACCTTTCCCGCTACGACTATGCGGCACCCGAGTGGGTGGACAACATGGCCGTTGTGCAGGTGGACGCCAGCACGGTAGTGACTTACGGGGAGGGGCAGTGGCCTTTCTCGCGGTTGGCCTATGCGATAGCACTTCATTCGCTCCGTCAGCAGGGCGTGCGCGGGGCAGGGTTTGAGATGGTTTTTTTGGAGCGCGACCCAGCATACAGCATTTTTGATGGGACATTCGCCAACCAAGTTTCTAGGTTTCCACATACCGTTTTTGCCGCCGGTGCGTTGAAGACAGGCGGGGACACATTCATGCCTCTAGGCAACATGCAGCAGATCAAGGCCGACCCCAGTGATGTTAGGCTCATGCCGTCTTACTCGGGGGCACTTTTCCCGCTGGAAGTTTTCGCGGAGCACGGAAAGCTAGGCTTCCACAATTTCGCCCCTGATATTGACGGCGTGGTGCGTTCCGTTCCGTTGCTGTTCCGTTTTGGCGATGAAGTTTATCCATCGTTTTTGCTCCAGTGCCTGATGGCCTACGAGGGCGTGCAGCCCGGCGATGTGTCGCTGGAAGGTGGCAAGTTGACACTGAAAAGAAATGGGGAAGATATCCACTGCATCCCGCTCGATAGGCTCGGGCGGTTGCTGATTCGTTTCCGCCCGAATTTTCATATAAAAAACAGCGTGGGGCTTGATGTGTTGGTGCTGGCTGCGCAGCAGCACGCAAAAAAAGAGGGGCAGCCCGCATGGGACATGGAGTTGCTTCCGAACCGTTTTGTGTTCATTTCCAGAGAGGCACCGCAGACATGCAAGCCCATCACCACGCCGATGGGCGACTACATCCCCATGAAACTTCACGCGGCTGCGTGGCAGACCATTTTTTCGGAGGATTTTCTGACTTTCCCGCCGCACTGGGCGAAGCTGGCACTCTACATATTCATGTCGGCGATTTTGATGTTGCTCATACACGCCATGCCTAAGGCGTGGGCCATCATTCTTTCCACATTTTTGCTGCTGGATATTTTTATTTTGATCGCCGTCCTTTTTTATCTATTCAACCTCTGGCTTAGCGTCATGGGTCTGTGGCTGGTGATTCTGGCTAATGTGGCCGTAGGTTTCTGGTGCAAACACCGTCCCGCAGCAGTTGGCACAGACGAAAACACCGTTCAACCACCTGCCACAACATGAAAATATACGCCGACAAACTGCTCACTATGACTGGCGGCGACATTTCGCCCGGATGGGTGGAGATCGTGGGAGATAAAATAACCAGTGCAGGTGTCGGTTTTCCTGATGGCGGTAACTGCATGTCGTTGCGCGGCTACATCCTGTTGCCTGGGCTCGTGAACGCCCACTGCCATTTAGATTACACCGATTGCAAGGGTCTGCTCGTGCCAGGCCGTTCGTTTGCCGAGTGGATAGCGCAGATAAACGCGTTGAAACGGCAGCGCACATCGGAAGAGTTTTTGGTCTCTATCCGCACGGGCTTCGATGATCTTGTCAGGTACGGGACGACATCGGTCGTCAACATCGAGTCTTACCCGGACTTGATTGCGTCCATAGATTCCCCCGTACGGACATGGTGGGCCGTAGAGTCCATGGATGTGAAGAGAGCCTACGAATATCCAGGGTTGCCGGAACTCCGGGCGGTCTCTCCACATGCCCCGTACACGGCGTCGCCGGAGCTTTATATGGAATCCAAGAGGCTGGCCGAGGAGACAGGGGCACTATTCACCTCTCATGTGGCTGAGTCCGTGGACGAGCACGACATGTTTTTGCACGCGCAGGGATCGCTCTATGTTCTGATGAAATCGCTGCACAGGACTCCGTTCCAGACTGGCGAGGCCACATCACTGAAACTCTTATTGAAAGGCGGATACCTGCCGCATGGGGCACTGCTTGCGCATGTGAATTTTTTTGATGACGAAGACTTAGCACTCATGCACGCCCAAGGCCACGCGGTCGCCCATTGTCCGCAGACGCACGCTTTTTTTGGTAGGAATATTTTCCCTTGGCAAAGGATGGAAGAGGCGGGCGTGCCAGTGATTCTCGGCACAGATAGCCTCGCCAGCAGCCAGAGCTTGAGCCTGTTTGATGAGATGCGGGCGTTCCGCTCATCGCACCCCGGAGTAGGGGCGCAGCGCGTGTTGGAGATGGTCACGGTGGACGCCGCACGCGCCCTCGGTATGTGGGGGCGGATCGGGCAGATAACAGTCGGGGCAGAAGCCGACCTGATCGCGATCCCATTTCCAGAAAACGGTGGGCGTGGAGCGTGCCCGTTTTCAGCGGTGTTGGAGCACAGCGGCACAGTGCCGTTCGTCATGTCACGCGGGCGTGTGCTGCGTGCCCCGCAACTCTGATGCCGCCATGCAGCCCGTGCCGCAGAGAGCCGCCGCCCCGTGCGTCCTGATAACGGGCGGGCAAGGAGCGCTGGCGCAAGCTTGCGCGGCGGCGTTTCGCGAAAAAGGCTGGGTCGTTATTGCCCCGAGCCATGAAGAAATGGATGTCTCTTCCGCAGCATCCGTGGAGGAGTATTTTGGCGGAGTTTCACGGCTGGATGCGCTGGTGAATAACGCTGCCGTTTTGGCTGACAAGAGCGTGTTTAACATGCGCGAGGAAGACTGGGAAAAAGTGGTGGGCACAAATTTGAAGGGGGCGTTTTTATGTTCTCGTGCTGCGCTGGCAAAAATGAGTCCGCAAAAGAGCGGGCATCTCATCCACATAGGATCGTGGTCGGGTATGCGCGGGGCAATCGGGCAGGCCAACTATGCGGCGGCCAAGGCTGGACTTGTTGGTTTTTCAACTTCGCTCGCACGGGAGTGCGGCTCGGATGGAATACAGAGCAATGTCGTTTTACCGGGCTATATGAAGACACCGATGACGCGGGGCGTTCCCCCAGAGAGCGATGCGCGGATACGGGAGGCGCATGTGCTCGGGCGTTTGAACACCGTAGAAGAAGCCGCCAGTTTCATCGCACATCTAGCTGGGATGCGAATGGTTTCAGGACAAATTTTCCAGCTCGATTCTAGGATATCGCCTTGGGCATGATGCTTATGAAACTGGATGATTATCTCTCTGGCGAACTTGAAAAACTCCGTTCGGAAAAGCTTCTTCGCGTTTTACCAGAGAGGCGTGCTGGAATATCGTTTGCGTCCAACGACTATTTGGGGCTTGCTGCGCATCCCGCATTGCGTGAGGCAGCGGCGAGAGCGGCACGCGATTTTGGCGTGGGGTCTGGAGCGTCGCGCCTGGTGGGTTCTCACTCGGATTTGCACGCGGAGATGGAGGGCAAGCTGGCATTTTTCAAGGGGGCGGAAGCCGCGCTTTCTTTTTCCAGCGGGTATGCGGCTGCGCTGGGGACGATACCTGCGCTTGTCGGGCGCGGGGATACAATTTTGGCGGATAAACTCTGCCACGCGAGCTTGATAGATGCAGCGCGGCTCAGTGGTGCCACGCTCAGGGTTTTCCGGCATAACGACACAGGGCAGCTTGAGGAGAGGCTGCGCCGTTTGGGCGGGGCGGGTGGCAAAGTTTGGATTTTGACAGAATCGGTTTTTTCGATGGATGGCGACCTTGCGCCGCTGGCGGAAATCGTAGCACTCAAGGAACGGTTCGGTGCATTTCTTTTTGTGGACGAGGCGCACGCTACTGGGCTGTTCGGTGGTGGTGGCGGGCTTTGCCAGAGCACGGGTCTTTCTGATTGTGTGGAGGTGCAGATGGGGACATTGAGCAAGGCCGTGGGAGCCAGCGGTGGTTTTGTGGCGGGCTCGCACAAACTGATCGCTTTTCTGGCCAACCGCGCTAGGAGTTTTGTGTTTTCCACAGCACCGACTCTCCCCGCCGTGGCAGCGGCTTGCGCGGGGCTGGATATAATAGTCTCATCTGAGGGGGATGAGCTGCGACGGCGGCTTTGGGAAAATGTAGGTCATGCAGTCCGGCGACTGGATGGGATGCCGCTCCTGCCGTCTGCCAGCCCGATTCTTCCAGTGATGGTCGGCGGGGCAGAGGATGCTTTGCTAATTGCTGTAAACTTGGCGGAGAAGGGATTTTTAGTACCAGCGATACGGTATCCCACTGTGGAGCGGGGGAAGGCAAGGCTGAGAATAACGGTTTCGGCCAGACACGATTCTAGGGAAGTGGATTGTTTGGTGGAGGCCATCAAATTGCAGTCTTTTCCATTGACCATTTTAACGGCAAACACTAAACAGTGTGAAGACGGAGACTGAAATTTTATGTTTAAAAGACTTTTTGGAATGTTTTCAAACGACATAGGCATTGACTTGGGCACTGCCAACACGCTCGTTTATGTTAAGGACAGGGGGGTTGTTTTGAGAGAGCCCTCCGTGGTGGCAGTCACCACTGGCACACGCAAAGTCGTGGCTGTGGGTGATGAGGCGAAACGGATGCTTGGGCGCACGCCTGGCAATATCACGGCGGTGCGCCCGCTGAAGGATGGCGTGATTGCGGACTTCGACATCACCGAAGCGATGCTGCGCCATTTCATCAAAAAAGTTCACCACGGCAGTAAACTGGTCAGCCCGCTAGTCGTCATAGCAATCCCTTCAGGCATTACGGAAGTGGAGAAACGAGCTGTGCGCGAGTCCGCCATACATGCTGGGGCACGCGAAGTATATTTGATCGAAGAGCCGATGGCCGCCGCGCTGGGCGTGGGGTTGCCCGTGCAAGACGCGGCAGGCAACATGATAGTGGACATTGGCGGCGGCACAACTGAAGTGGCTATAATTTCGTTGGGCGGCATAGTGTTCAGCCGCAGCGTCCGCGTGGCGGGCGACGAGCTGGACGAGAGCATATCGAATTACCTCAAGCGTGCCTACAACCTGATGATCGGTGAAAGAACAGCAGAAGAGATCAAGATCAAGGTCGGCTCCGTTTATCCTCTTGAAAAAGAGATGACGATGGAAGTCAAAGGGCGCGATCTTGTGGCTGGCTTACCCAAGACGCTTACGATCACATCGCAGGAAGTGCGCGAGGCACTCTTAGAACCCGTCCAGACCATACTCGAATCTGTCCGCATAAGCCTTGAGCGGTGCCCACCAGAGCTGTCGGCGGATTTGATAGATCGCGGCATCGTGCTGGCCGGAGGCGGGGCACTTTTACGCGGCATGGATAAACTGGTGGCCGAAGAGACGGCACTGCCCGTGCATGTGGCCGAAGACCCGCTCAGTGCGGTGGTCGAGGGGACGGGCAAGGTATTGCAGGAATTCAGGTTTTTGCGGAAAGTGGCTTCTTATGAAGGCCAGCCAGCCTGACGAAAAAAATGGGGAACGGCGCGAGCCGCGAGGGTTTCTGGCGTTCCCCGGTTAGGTTTTTGATTAACCGATGCGAAAAAATCAGATCATAGCGTTGGTGGCAGTGGTTTTTATTTTGACCGCCGTTTTTCTATGCCCGCAATCCCTAAGTGACCGATGGAAAGATCAGACACTTACGCTGGTCTCTCCGTTTTTCAAAGGGATCGGCTGGGTGCGTTTCCAGTTCCGTAGCATAAACGAAGATTTAAAAAACACCGACCAGATCAAGCAGGACAACTTGCGCTTGCAGGCGGAAAACGCGCAGCTTCGGGCGGAGAACGGGACATTCCGCAACCTTGAACAGGAAAACCAAGAGTTGAAGTCCGCGCTGAAGTTCCAGCGCTCGACATCATTCCGCCTGCTTGTGGCTCGCATCATCGCTAGGGAGCCTTCGAGTTGGTGGCAGCATGTGACTATTGATCGCGGGACAGAAGACGGTATTTCATTGGATCAGGCCGTGGTTTCTACGAAGGGGCTCATAGGAAAAATTACGGCTGTGACGCCGGGGACATCCAAGGTTGTTCTGCTTGGTGACGAGAACTGCCGCATATCCGCTACGCTGGAGGGAACCAATGAGCAGGGCATCATTTTGGGGCATCCGACAGAGATGGGGACTGTCCAACTGAAGATGACATTTATTTCGAGGACGGCAAATTTGGAAATTGGCCAAAAGGTTTACACTTCAGGGATGGGCGGCGTTTTTCCGCCTGGCCTGCTGATAGGTGAAGTTGTAGAGCTTGTTCCGGCCAACGAGAGCGGCGGCTTTGGCTTGTATCGCGAAGTTTTGGTACGACCTCTGGCCGAACTCTCCAATTTACAGGATGTGTTCGTTGTCTTAGGGAAAAAATAATGCTTTTTGTTTTTTTGCTAATTTTGGGTTCGCTGGCACTGATAGCCCAGAAATGTTTCTTGCCGCCGCCGTGGCTGTACGGGGCGGACTTGGTGCTTGCCCCTCTCATGGTTTTATACGGCACTCTTTACATCAACCGCCAAGCCGCGTGGTTTTTGGCCATAGCAGTGGGCATTCTTACGGATCTGCTTTCTGAGGCGGCGTTCGGGTCTGGAGGTGTCTGTTTACTGCTAATGGTTTTTCTATTTCAGACGCAGGACATAGAGAGGCTACGGCATCGCTGGTATGTTCAGGCACTTTTCGCGCTCGTGGGGACGATCTTTTTCATGGTTTTGGATTACACATCTTTTTGCATTATTCAAAAGCGCTGGATATGGAATGCCGGGCTCGGGCCATATCAAAAGATCGTGCTGACTGGGCTGCTCAACATGTTTTTGGCTCCGGTCGTTTTTGCTATCATGAACCCATGCTTGCGGTGGATAGGGTTGCCTCTGCCCATGGAAAGGGTTTACCATGATCAGTAATGTTCCTACGGCGTCGAGGCTGCGCATTTATATTTCTGGGACACTGATTCTGTTCTGCATGTCGGCACTGGTGGCCACGCTTTACAAACTGCAAGTGGGACGCGGTGCCGAATATACCAGAGAAGTTCGCAACCAAAGCACGCGCACGATTTTTTTGCCGCCAGCCAGAGGGTTGGTTGCTGACCGCTGGGGCGTGCCTCTAGCTGATCTGCGTCCGAGCATAGACATAGACATTTATTTGCTAGAGATCAAAAGCCACTACATCAAACAGTACCGCAAGCTGCCTTACAAAACTAATCAGGTGCGGCGCAGCGGGGTGCTGAAAGCTGAAAAAGAAGTGGATATTGTCAAAGTGGTAGAGACATGTATCGAGCCGCTAAGGAAAGCTTTGGGGGATAAAATCAACTACGACCCGCAGATGCTTGAGTTGCACCAGCGCATTCGCGAAAACATTCCGTTCCAGCTCAAAAGCGATCTCTCGTTCGCGGACATTTCTATCTTAGTGGAAAAAAACCCAGTTGTGCCTGGCGTCAACCTTTCGGCTCGCCCAGTTCGCAGCAACTCTTATGGAGCTACAGCCGCCCATATAGTCGGCTATGTAGGTCGCCCTGACGAGACGAAGATTATTGATAGGGACGGTCGCAAGATCGAGGTGGAGACCGTCGGCAAGGATGGCGTAGAAAATGGATACGATTCGTTTTTGCAAGGGAATCCAGGCAAACGCGTGGTTGAGGTGAACCATGTGGGGAGTGTGCAGAGACTCATTGAACAACAGTACCCTTCGTTGGGCAACACGGTGTGTCTCACGATAGACTTGCGCGTTCAGCAGATCGTGGAAAAGGCGATGGCGGGCGTGGGGCGCGGTGCGGCAGTCGTGTTGGATGTGAACAGCGGCGATGTGCTCGCGATGGTTTCTGTCCCCAACTACGACCCAAACACGATCACGACCAAAGCTGGATGGCAGGATGTTTCATGGAATGAGGCGCACCCTCTTTTCAATCGCGCCCTTGGAGCCTATGCCCCTGGTTCAATATTTAAAATAGTGGTGGCTCTCGCGGCTTTGAAAAACGATGTCATAAACATGAAAACTACTACCACATGCGATGGAGGTATGTGGTGCGTGCCGAATAGGTTTTTCAAATGCTGGAGTTTCCCGTCTGGCGGGTGTGGGACGAGGAATATTTTGGGCGGCATAAAACGCTCGTGCAATGTCTTTTTCTACACAGCCGGCATACGCACCGGGATTACGAATGTTCACAAGATGGCTACAATGCTCGGGCTGGGTCAGACTTCTGGGTTACCGTTGCGCGGAGAGTCAACAGGAGTCATCCCGTCAGTTGAGTGGATGAAAAAAAATTATCCTCGCGATAGGTGGAGTAACGGGCACATGGCCAACACTTCTATCGGGCAAGGGTTTGTTCAGGTCTCACCTTTGCAGATGGCTGTGGTCGCCGCAACGGTAGCCAATGGTGGGACGGTCTATTACCCGCGCATAGTCTCCAAAATACTCCACCCGAACGGCGAGGTATTGAAAGAAGACCCAGTTTTGGTGAGAGCCAAACTCGATATTCCTCAGCAAAAAATGGACATCATACGCGAAGGGATGAGGCAAGTGGTCAACGACCCCGAAGGCACTGGCAAAAAGGCGCAGATTCCAAACTCTGCACACCTCGTGGCTGGCAAGACTGGTTCAGCGCAATTTCCCACTCGTATAAAAGGACGCAATGTCAAAGACACACGCACATGGTTCATGGCTTTCGCGCCGTTTGATAAGCCCCGTTATTCGGTTTGCGTGATGGTGGAGGGTGGCGTTTCAGGCGGCGCCACTTCTGCGCCCATAGTTTCTAAAATACTCTCCGACATTTTTGATTTAGAAAACGCCACATTAGGTTACGACTTGATATACATGCAGCCGATCAAGGGTCACTTCGATGGCGTGCAAGAGATAGTGGAAGAAAATGAGCGGACAGGCCCGGTGCAGGGCATGGCTGTTCCTTTGCCACCTTCACCAGATGGTCTGCCGAGGCAGGAGAAGCCGTCTGCGCCATCGCCCGAGAGGAAAGAATCCGCCCCGACACCTTCCCGCACAACGAAACCGAACTCATCCACGGGCACACGGGGGCTCCACTAAAACAGGAAGCGTTATGATCAAGGCATCCGACGACAAAAAGCTGACATTGGTGCAAAAGTTTGGAAACTTGGACTGGGCACTATTTTTTACGACTGTGGTATTGGCACTCGGCGGCGTGGCTTGCATTTACAGTGCCACATGGACTAGCGACCGACCCGAACTGCGCCTGACATACGAAAAGCAACTCATGTGGATGGGTGTCGGAGTTATAGCATGTTTTATAGTTTCGCTCATAGACTACAAACACTGGCTCAAGGCCGCGTGGGGCCTGTTTGCTACTGGCGTTATTTTACTGCTGCTTACGCTATTTTTGGGGCACGAGATACATGGCTCTAAAAGCTGGGTGGGCGTGGGTGGTTTCAGCGTGCAGCCCGCTGAGTTTTGCAAGCTGCTGGCCATCCTTTTCCTAGCTTGGTTCATCGGTAAACAGCAGGGCGGAGAAGTAAAATCGTTCAAAACATTTGCTATCTGCTGCATGGTCATGGGAGTTAACATGGTTCTGATTTTGAAACAGCCCGACCTCGGTTCAGCCGCAGTTTTTATCCCCGTCTGCTTCCTGATGATGTTTGTGGGTGGCGTTTCCAAACGGTGGCTTACGATGGGAGTGCTTCTTGGGATAGTTGGTGCGGTGTTAGCGTTTTTCTTCGTCCTCAAAGATTACCAGAAACTACGCCTGATTGTCTTTCTGAACCCAGGCCACGATGTGAGCGGTGCTGGATACCATGTCAACCAGAGCAAAATCGCCATCGGGTCGGGCGGGCTTACGGGTAAGGGGTTCATGGAGGGGACTCAAAATATGCTCGGGTTTCTCCCTAAAAACGAATCCTTCAGCGATTTCATTTTTTCCGTGGTCGGTGAAGAGTTTGGTTTCGCAGGCGGCTGCGCACTCGTGGTTGTCCTTTCCATTGTCCTGATGATGGGTCTGAATATAGCACTCAAAGCGCGGGACACGCAGGGCTCGCTTATAGCAGTAGGAATAGTGGCTCTTTTCTTCGCACACATTTTTGAAAATATCGGTATGACCATCGGCCTTACACCCGTCACGGGTATCCCCCTACCTTTTATAAGTTACGGCGGAACTTTTTTAGTGGCGTGTTTTTTAGGCGTAGGTCTTTTGCAGAGCGTCAATGTCCACAAAAGAAGCCATCAGACATAAATCAAAAGAAAGGGAAATATGTTTTTAGATAAAATAAAAAATTGGTTTTCAACCAGATCGAACAAACCGACGGTAGAACTACTCATCAATGTAGAAAAAATAGAAAAGCGCGTCGCGCTGCTGGAGAACGGGAGGTTAGAAGAGTTCCAGATAGAGCGACAGCGAGAGATGATACTTTCAGGCAGCGTTTTCAAAGGCAAGGTCAAAAATATTGAGCCTGGCCTGAAAGCGATGTTTGTGGACATAGGAGCGGAGAAAAACGCCTTCCTTCACTACTGGGACGCTATGCCCGCCGCGCTCGACGAAATAGAAACCATTGACCGTGGCAAGAAATCCAAAGCACCCAAGCGCATACAGGTGTCAGACATCCCGAAACTATACCCCATAGGGTCGGATGTCATCGTACAGGTCACCAAAGGGCCCATCGGCACCAAAGGGGCACGCATCACCACAAACATCAGTTTGCCTGGACGGTATTTGGTGCTCACGCCGTTTTCGGATCAGTTCGGTATTTCCCGCAAAATTGCCGACCAAAAGGAGCGTTCGAGGCTCCGCAAAATACTGTCAGACTTGGATGTTCCAGACGGTATGGGCGTCATTATACGGACTGTTGGCGAAGGGCAGAAAGCCCGTTTCTTTGTCCGCGACTTAGCATTGCTCCTCGAAAAGTGGGTGCTGATCGAAAATGGGATGCGCGAAAAAGCTGCCCCGGTCACGCTCCTTTCCGAGTCTGGATTAGTTGAAAGAGCTGTGCGCGATTTCCTCACAGACGAGGTGGACCGCATCATAGTGGACAATGAAGAATCTTATAACCAAGTGCGTAACATGGTTGGCCAAATATCCAAGCGCTCCATGCGCAAGGTGCGCCTGTATGGAGACCCTGTTCCGCTGTTCGAGCGGTTCGGCGTGGACAAGCAGTTGGACGCATCATTCGGGCGTCAGATATTTTTGAAAAGCGGGGCGTCCATCGTGATAGATGAGACGGAGGCACTCGTGGCGATTGATGTCAACACGGGGCGGAGCAAAGGCGGGAGCGACAAAGAAGATACCATCCTCAAGACGAACCTCGAAGCTGCCGATGAGGTGGCACGCCAGCTACGCCTGCGCAACATGGGCGGACTCTTGATTATAGACTTCATAGACATGAAATCCAAAAAGGATCAAAAAGCTGTCTATGACCGTTTCCGCCATGCACTTGGCAGAGACAAGGCAAAGACGCATGTCCTGCCCATCTCACAGCTAGGTTTGCTGGAAATGACCCGCCAGCGCACTGAGGAGAGCGTGATACAGACTGCTTACATGGAATGTCCGCACTGCAAAGGGCGTGGCACAGTCAAAACACTCGAAACTATGAGCCTTGAAGTGCAGCGCGGCATCGCCAAAGTTATGCGGCTCCACTCGGATGTCCACGAGCTGCGCGTCATAGTTCACCCGCAAGTCCTAGAGCGGCTTCGCACGCAGGACGAAGAGGCACTGGTGGAGTTGGAAAGGCGCTACGCAGGGAGGCTCTCATTCAGGGCTGATCCGCAGATCAAGATAGAAGAGTACAGCATCCAAAACTCGCTCACGAACGCGGAGCTGAAAGATGCAGTGCCGAACATAGAAGGCGTGCGCCCGCCGCGCCAAGGAAACGGATGAGGATAGTTAGCCTCTGCTGGCTGCTGGCTGCACTCTGTTGCGCCCAGCCAGTATTGGCTGCGGAAAACGGGGCGACCCTGAGCGTCTTGAGCTTCAATGTTCTCAGGGAGGAATGGTCTAAACCGAATTATCCGCGCTGGAAAGAAAGAGTCGAAGGCGCGGCAAAAATCATCGGGCGGCACAACCCCGATTTCGTCGGTTTGCAGGAGGAGACGCCTGAGATGGTCTCCGACCTGCTCGCCAGAATAAATGGGTATGCGTACCTCTACCCGTGCCAGATAAACGGTGCAGGAATACTATTTCGATACGCCGACTGGACGCCTGTTGAAACGGAGCGCACGCTTACATTGGACGGGCGGCGAGTCTATTTCTATAACTTGCACCTCTCACCGTTTGAAGATTGGCGGCGGCTACGGGGCGCAGTGGCACTTAGGCACAGGATAGGGACGCGGCGTCATGCGGCATTACCAGTGGTGGTGTCTGGAGATTTCAACTCCCCTGTCTCGTCATCTGCCGTGCGCCTTTTAGTAGAGCCTGGTGATGAAAAGGTTTCGTTGGCGGACTCTTTCGCGGCCTTGCACCCAAACAAAGATCACCCTGCCACAGTCCATGCCTACGGTCAGTTACAAAAAAATCTTCCCGTTTCAATAGACCACATTTTTTATAATGGCAGTCTCGTGCCTGTAAAACACGAAGTCATAAAAGAACAGGAGAGCGGCATTTTTCCTTCGGATCATTTCCCCGTGTTGGCAATTTTCAGGTTCCAAGAAAATATAGTGCCACAAAAAAACTAGCGTCACTATGTGGTGGCCCCCATTCTTCCATTCTGCAATTTTCAATTTTACTTTTTCTGCCGCTCCGCGCTCTTCCTGTTAGCTGTTAACTTCTTTCCCGCCAGCGTTCCTGTGCAGTTTTAGGAAAATCGTTTTCTGTTAAGCCGTGCGCGTCTCTGGTTTCCTCCGCCAGCGTTCTGATAGCTACGGCTACGCGCAGCATGAAGGCTGAAGGGAGTTCATCTTTTTCTGGGAGCAGCGGTGCCCCGAATCTGAAATCCACAGCGGTTTTCCACGCCCACGCGTCTTTGCAGTAGAGTTTATCAGTCCCCAGCACCACACACGGCACCACTGGGGCGCGTCCCAGTCGGGCGAGAGTTCCTACGGCTTCGTCAATGGGTTGACCGCCCAAGAGCGAACCAGAGCCAGACCTAATTCCGCCCTCTGGGAAAAGACCTACGGGCATCCCTTTGTGTAGGCGGCGCAAAATTTCGCGGACTGCGACACGGTCAGATTTTTCGCGATCCATGGGGATTGCGTCTATGCAGCGGAAAAAGGCGTCACCGACTGTATGGGCGTACATATCTTTGCCGACAACCCAAGACATTTTTCTTGGGATAGCCGTGGCCAGCATGGGCGGCTCGAAGTGGCTGATGTGGTTGGAGAGCAAAAGAAACGCGCCGTGTTTCGGGATGTGACGGCATCCAGCCACCCGCACCCGCATGAGCGCACGGGTCAACAGCCAGACACAGATGGTGGGCGTCCAATAGCCCAAAATACGGGCTGCATTATCAAAGAAATTTGGTCTCTTCATTTTCCCCACTTTGTCGCGGAGCGGTTCTGAAAACAATTCAAAACAAAACCAGCCCGTTCCATTTTGCACAATTGCGCAAAAATATTTTGGGAGTCGTGCAACTTTTCGGAAATCGCTGTGTTTAATCCAGCAAGTATGAAAACGAACATCAATCGGACAATGACGGGGCTGATGGCGATGGGTTTATCCATGTTGCCGTTGCAAGCAAAACAAGGTGCTGGCGGAGGAAATGGTGGTGGAGGTAAATCCAAAGCCGCCGTGCAAAGTTCCCGCCCACAAAGCCGGGTTGCAGATCGCAGGGAGGATGTCAGGGACAAGCGCGAAGATGTGAGAGACCGCCGCGAAGATGTCGCCGACAAGAGAGAAGATATCAGGGACAAACGCGAGGACATTATAGATAGTAAAACCAACACTGGCCCAGCCGACAAGAGAGAGGATATCCGCGACCGCAGGGAGGATGTGAGAGACCAGAAAGAAGATGTCCGCGATAAACGCGAAAATCTAAAAGATCGCAAGGAAGACTTGCGCGAGGGTGCTAGAGAAAATATCAAAAAGAAAGCTGACACCAACCAAGATGGAAAAATTGACGAAGGCGAACGGGATGCCGCCAAACAGAAGATGCATGAAATGCGCGACAAATGGCAAAAGATGAGTCCCGAGGAAAAAGAGCAATTTTTAAAAGATCGTCCGGGGCTTCGCGAAAAGATGCAGCAGCGTAAGCCGCAATCTTAACAACAAAAGACAAAGTAGTAGGGCGGGGTCTGAAACCCCGCCCGTTTTATTTTTCTGCGTCATCATACCAAATTTGGTGTTTCACCCACCGTAGGCGCGATGCCCACGCCCAGTTCTTGCGCTTTGCGTCTTACTTTTCTCTTACACCTTTTTCTCTTTTCTCTCCACTTGCCCCTTCCTTCCTTGGCACTGGCTTCGCTGACTTAGAAAGATTTGGTTTACATCTCTCTCCATTCCGAAAAAATAGATATATGCACATCGTTCTCGTCCACGGCATATTTGATAGAGGTTCTATTATGCGTCCATTAGCGGACCATCTAACCTCGGGCGGTCATGTCTGTCATTTGCCATCGCTCAGCCCGAATGATGGGCGCACTGGGCTTGATGCGCTGGCCGCGCAACTCGCCAGTTACATTGACGAATTTTTACCTGCTGACGAAAAGTTTTGCGTGGTCGCTTTCAGCATGGGGGCGATCGTTTCGCGATTCTACCTTCAAGAGCTTGGTGGACACGCGAGAGCAGCGGCTTATTTTTCGATCTCTGGGCCTCACTCGGGCACATGGCTTGCGTATTTTTATCCGACGAAAGGGGCGCGCCAGATGAAGCCGGGGAGCGACTTCTTGGCCCGGCTGGACGCCGGCAGTGACAAGCTGAAGAGAATACCGAAAGCGTGTTACTGGACGCCGTTCGACCTTATGATTTTGCCCGCAACCAGCTCGTGCTGGGCTGCGTGTGAAATCGTCTGCATCCCGGCACTGGCGCACCCGCTGATGCTGGTATCGCGCAAGCTCATGCGTGACTTGTCTGAGCGAATTCAACAAACACTAAAAACCAGCGCGTTCTCGACCGAGTGGAGCAATAAAGTTTTACTCGAAAATCCAGAAAAAATATGAAACTATAATGACGAATCATGATTGTCACCTTTCATATAGAGAACTTTAAGTCCTTAGTTGATTTTGATCTCCCCCCAAAAGGAGTGGAGATGAAAAAATTTGTCTGCCTTATAGGGATGAATGGGTGTGGGAAATCAACATTGCTTCAGGCCTTTGATTTTATTTCTCAGATGGCCAGTGGAACGCTTGCGGAATGGCTTGAAAGGCGAGAATGGAAAAAAACCGAACTATTGAGCAATCAGACCACATCGCGCAAACAAGTTATATCATTTGTGTTAGATGTCCAAACGGAACCTAGTGGTGCCACGGTAAAGTGGAGCGCACGATTTAATGTTAGCCAAATGCGTTGTACACATGAAGAAATAACGAGTTCTGAAAAAAAACTGCTTAAACTCGAAGAAGGCACATTATTTGTGGCGGGCGCAGAGCAAAAGGACGACATGCGTTATGACCGCATACCTTTTGAATACACGGGCTCCGTTTTATCCAGAGTCAATCTGGATAAATCAGAGTATTTACTTATCCAATTGCGCGACGCTGTCAGAAACCTGCGCTCACTTGAATTGCTGTCGCCTCAGCTCATGCGAAAAAAAGCTAGAGCAGCAATTGATATTGGCAATGGCGGGGAAAAACTCTCTCCGTTTCTTGATCAGCTACCGTTAGAATCTAAAAAGGACTTGCTAAAAAAACTGCAGGAATTTTATCCGCAGCTATCTGACTGGAATGTTAAGGGATACCGAGCAGGATGGAAAATCCTGAAAATATGGGAGAAATACGCAACGGGTGCATCTATTGAAGCGGGACATATTAACGACGGCTTTCTTCGTGTTATTGCGATTTTATCACAGGCATACGCAAAACATCCGGTTCTTTTGTTAGATGAAATTGAAAACGGTATTAATCCTGTTCTTGTTGAAAAACTGATGGACTTTCTTGTGGGGATCAGCGGCAAACAAGTGATTGTGACAACGCATAGCCCGGTTATTCTTAACTATCTTGATGATGAGACTGCAAAAGATGGCGTCATATTGCTCTACAAAACTCCGGGCGGTGAAACCAAGTCTGTGAGATACTTTGATCTTGATCAAACGAGCAAGAAGCTTTGTGCCCTTGGTCCTGGAGAGGTTTATGTTGATACAGATTTAAATAAACTCGTTGAGCGTCTCGGGAGAGAAGGAGTGTCCAATGGAGATGCGATATGATATTTATTGTGTCAGGCGAAGGAGCTTCTGACATTGGTGTATGCACTAATGGCATGGGCGAGTGTAAAAACAACGATTTTAAGCCCGGTGCCATGACAGTCTTGATAGACAAGATTGTCGGAACGATTATCAATTATTCTATTCTGGATGCTGGGGCTGTTGAGTGTGTTCCCAAGTCTGCTTTATCGCTAAGATGCAAAAAACTTCCAATGACTCTGTTGGCAGGAAAAAAGCGTGGATATGAAACTGCGTATTTTTTCAAAAATGCCAGAGTGCTGGGTCAAATAGCTATCAAACGCAAGAATAGTGAAAATTGCCCTGTTGGTGCCGTGTTATTTTGCGATGCAGATGGAACAAGAAGCACGGAATGCGGGCTCTATGAAAGCAAAAGAAAATCTATTATTGATGGATTCCGTGCCGCAGATTTTGAACATGGAGTGGCAATGGTTCCTAAGCCCAAAAGCGAAGCATGGCTTATTTGTGCTATGAAAAGCCAACCCTATCAACACTGTGATAATCTGGAAAACAATCTTTCAGGAAACGACAACCATCCGAATTCGGCAAAAACACAGTTGACCCAAATGCTTGCAAATAGCGGTAAAACTGTGGATGACATTTCAGAGATGATTGAAAAAGGTGACATTTGCTTTTCTCAGATTGATATGCCGAGTTACAATGCGTTCCGAGGTGATTTGGAGGATGTGACACGGAATATGATCGCCTAGATAACGCATAGCCGCATTTTCTAAAGCCAAAGCCAGCATCATTGTAGTCGGTTTGGCAATACTCCGTTCTCTATCATCCAAAAGTGTCGCCGTTCCAGCCCCAGTATTTTCCTTGGGCGTTGGAGAATTCGATGAAGGTGCGCCCGGGCGGCACGCCTAGCTCTTTTTCTAAAAATGATGAAAGCGAGTCGGATAATTTTTTTAGCGCGGTTTCTGGCAGGCCGATGCTTTTCATCTCTACGAATGCGGCGGGTTCCATGGTGCCGGCAAAAATCAAGGAGGTTGAATCTTCCAATAGAACCATCACATAGGCTTCTGGCTTGGAAAGTTCTTTGGAGACGAGGCGCGAGGCCGCTGACAAGAGAGACGCTTTATTGTCGGTCAATATCGGTTGATTGGTCTGTATTTTTAGGAATGGCATAGAGTCTCCGTTTAGGGTTGCGATGAGGGCGAGACGCGGTTTCTGTGTATCCGCGTTTCTTTGAAAGGGTCTTTGGCGGGCGGCGTCTCGTTCGGATACCCTATCGGGACGAGTGCGAAAGGGATGAGAAAATCCGGCAGCCCGAGTAGGTTCACGAAAGCCTGCACTCTCTCTTCGGACGGGTAGATGCCTGTCCAGACTGCGCCTAAGCCCAAGGCGTGTGCAGCGAGGAGCATGTTCTGAGTTGCAGCCGAGCAGTCTTGCACCCAGTAGTCTTTAAGTTTGAAAAGTCGTTTATCACCGCAGATGAGCACGCCTACAGGTGCCTGCGCTATCATGGCCGCGTGCGGATGAAACTGCGGTATGGCGTCCATGAGTGCGCGGTCATCTAGGACAATGAATTGCCACGGCTGTTCATCTATAGCCGATGGGGCGTGCATGGCGGCGGCCAAGATATGTTGCAGCACAGTTTCGTCCACCTTTTGATCCGTGAACTGGCGGATGCTCCGGCGCGTTTTAATTGCGTCAATAATGCTCATGCCAGAAGTTTAACCTAATTTTTGCATTGGCAATGAAAATTTTTTGGTTGGGGTCATCTGGGGTGTGATTAAAAGTGGGTGAGGTAGAGCAAACCAGAGTTGGGAAATAGCGTGCTCTTTGTCTGGCAGTGTGTGAGGTATGGAATCAGGCTCATGCAATCGTTTTTCTTTAACCCTGAAAGGGTGTTATATATCAGCCTAGGGTTGCCCGTCCTCGGGCTACCCTAGGTCACAGGCAAAAACAGAACAACCCTGAAAGGGT
>JAIFLJ010000248.1 GCA_020049135.1 bacterium
TGTCACCCAATGGGTTCATCGCGGAGCGATGGGAATTGCAT
The DNA here is from genome assembly GCA_020049135.1 of bacterium. Taxonomy (GTDB): domain Bacteria; phylum Verrucomicrobiota; class Verrucomicrobiia; order JADLBR01; family JAIBCM01; genus JAIFLJ01. The sequence goes on from JAIFLJ010000248.1 coordinate 42, forward strand.
GAAAATCAGCGGGTTGGCAATCAAACACCAATCCCATTTTCCTTTTTAGGGTAAATCAATAGCGACCGTAGCGGTTAGGTAGTTTTATAGATTGTATCTGATGGAACGGGATGAGCACCATCTGCCCCTGCACATCAATCTTCATCATCGGCGATATCTGCGCGGTGTCGCAATAATCTATCCGGCAAACATAGTCTATGTTCGCATTGGTCGTTATTTTAACTTCCTGCTTGTGAAGTATAAGTTCGTGCAAAGCCCACTCGGAAGATTTGACATCCAACCCCTCATTGAGAGCGCGAAACTTCCGCCCCAGCTCACGCATCAGGCACATCACCATCTCGCAACATGCGTCTGGGTCTTCCTTTTTCAATTTCACAAATGATTCTTGCGTGAGGACTGCCAGCTTCACTTTTTCGTCCACGGCCACAGCCGAGGCTGAAGGAGGCTGCATATCCATGAACGAGACTTCGCCAAAAATATCTCCCACATCCAATACGCAAAGTATCTGCATCACCCCTCTTATTGCGCGGTATATTTCCACCCTGCCTTCAATGATAAAGTAAAAGGCGTCGCTGGGATTGGACGGGTCGAGGATGTGTTCATTGGCTGCAAATGTTTTAACATCCATGAACCCAGACAATTTTTCTGTGACAGCCTCAGGGCAATCTTTGAACGCTTGGCTCCGTAGTAAATCACCTGCTCTGACCATATATTTAAAACTCCGTTTTTATTTCCTGTTCAGTCACGAGACTGTTTCAGCAATTCAATCTCTTTTTCCATCTCTCGTATTTTCTTGATCAAATCTGGCAGCCTTTTGACTGCCGCCTCGGTCTTGTGTTCTTCCTGTATCGGCCTTGCATGATGTCCAGCCACCATCGTGCGAGGCGGAACATCCTTTGAAACCCCAGCCTGCGCGGTGATGATCGCGTGATCACCGATATGGATGTGCCCCACAAGCCCGCCTTGGCCGCCAATGATGACCCGCTGACCCAAACGCGTGCTCCCTGACACGCCCGACTGCGCGGCCAGTAAGCTGTTCTTGCCAACTACCACATTGTGGGCAATTTGAACGAGGTTATCTATTTTGACGCCCTCCTGAATCCATGTCTGTCCGAATCGAGCGCGATCCACGGTGGTATTCGCCCCGATCTCCACATTGTCGTCAATCTTGACTATGCCAGTCTGCGGTATTTTTTCAGCCGTTTCGGATGTAATGTCAAAACCGAAACCGTCGGCACCTATGACCGCCCCGGCATGGATGACCACGCGCCGCCCGATTTGGGTGCGCTCCCGTATAGTCACATTCGGGTAAATGTGGCACCCTTCGCCCATGCGCACGAAATGGCCGACATACGAATTAGCACCAATGATGCATCCTGCGCCAATCTCCGCCCCTGCTTCGATCACCGCCCCTGGCTGCACCGAACAACCGTCTCCTAGCCTCGCTTCAGGTGAAACGGTAGCCGCAGCATGTATGCCTTGAGGAAAAACGATTGGTTCAGGGGCAAAAAATGCGCAGATTTTAGCGAAAGCTTTCGAAGGGTTTTCCACCCTTAGCAACACGGCCTGCCCATTGCGGCACACCGCATCACGCCCCAAAACGATAGCACCAGCATCAGATTTCTCGGCTGCACGCAAATAGCGCGGGTTAGCTAAAAAAGAGACTTGGTTTGGCATCGCGTCCTCAAGCCCAGCGGCTCCAATAATTTCACGAGCCGCATCACCGCATATTTCCGCCTGTATCTCGGCGGCTATCTCACCGACTGTCATGGCATTTTCCCTTTCGTCCAAAGTTTTTATTGTCCGGCACGCCCCTGATAAAAACAAATGCGGGCGACACCGCCCGCATTTGCCTATTCAAATTGTGTGGTGTTATTTTTTGACTGCGGGAGCCGCTGGCGCAGCAGGTTTGGCTCCTGCAGCCGGCTTATTGGCGTTAAGCGTCTTTATTATTTCTTGGCTGAAATCCAAGGCGTCCAGCGAATAAACAACTATCGGTGCCATCGCCACGGACTGGCCTGATTTGTCCAACACCAGCGTGTAGCCGTTCTTGGATGCAAAGGACTTAACTTCCTTGCCGATCTCTTCGACTATGCCGTTGCGCATGCGGAGCATCGTCTGGTTGATCTCCCCGCGACGGGTCTGGTCAAACTGCATGATTTCGCGCTCGCGGGTCTGGACTTCCTTCACTTTTTCCATGCCAGCTTTTTGTTTTTGCTTTTTGACATCTTCCGACAACGCAGGGTTATTGGCATCGTCACGGAGCTTGTTGACCTCGTCAACTAGCTTCTGGTAATCTTCCATCTTGAGCTGGCGCTCTTTGTTGTAGCCGGCTTCCGCCTCGCCGACCCTTGCCTTGGCTTCGGCTGTTTTGTAATATTTGTCGAAAATATCGTTCAAATCAACAATCCCGACTTTCACATCGGCGGCGAACAGTGGAAGCGCGGCCAACGACAACATGGTAACTAGCAGTGTTTTCTTCATAATATTTTTTTCCTTTGGTTAGAACTGGTATCCGACATTGAAATGGAACTGGCCGCCACGGTCGTTGTACTCGTCCGTAAGTATCGGGAAGCCGTAATCCAAGCGGAGCGGACCGATGGGCAGATTCAAGCGCAGACCGAAACCCGTTCCAAGATTGAAACTGTCGGGTGTGAAATCGTAAGCAGCACGGTTGACGAAACCACCATCCACAAAAAACGCACCACGGACGCGCTCAATGATCGGGAATGTCATTTCCGCATTGTTATAATTCATAGTGCCACCGCCGATAGGCGTCCCGTCAATATCCTTGGGACCAATATCGCGGAAACGGAAGCCGCGTATCGAGTTTGCGCCACCAGTGTAAAGGCGGTCGAAAATCGGGATGCGTTCATCGCTGCCATAAGATTCAACCACGCCCACCGATGTCTGGAGCGAGACGATCATGTCGTATGGCAATAGATAAAACTTCTGAGCCTCTAGGCCGAGCTTGTAAATTTCTATGTCTCCACCCAAACCGACAAGCTCCGTCGTCAAATCCACCTTGTGACCGCGCCGAGTCAAGAAGACGCTGTCGCGTGTGTCGTGTGTCAGCCCGAACTCCACCGCGCTCCTCATGCGTGTGCCTTGCTCATCCAAAATAAAGCGGTTCGTATTTTCAGCCACATTTTCGATGGAAACCATCTCAAACTTGTATATGGCGCGTGCGGCCAAGAACTGCGTGAGTGCCTTGCCCAGCTTGACATTGAAACCATAGCGGGTCTCATCATATAGCGAACTCAGGTAGCTGGCCGTCTTGTAGAAAATGTCGAACCCGAGTGACAACCTCTGGTTCAGGAACCACGGTTCCACGAACGCAATGGTGTAATCCTGCCTCTTGGCACCGTACTGGGCGCGGATGCGCATCTTCTGGCCTGCACCGCAAAGGCTTGGCCAATTGGCTATGTCGAAGTTGCTCTGGCTCATTTCTACGAAGCCGAGCACGCTATCTATGGAGCTGAACCCTGCGCCGAATGTGAATGCCCCCGTCCGCTTCTCTTCCACCGTCACCACCATGTTTTTGCGGCTGGGGATGTTGGTTTCCTGCGGGCTAACATCTACTTTAGAGAAGTAGTCCAAATTTTCTAGGCGCTTCTTGCTGGCATCTGCACGGATGGAATTATAGACATCCCCCGGCGTCAGAGCCAACTCGCGGCGCAGCACTTTATCCTTGGTCTTGTTGTTGCCTTGGATGACTATTCGCTCGACAAAACACTGCGACCCTTCGGCAATGCGATAATTCAAATCCATCCGCCCAGACTCAATGCTAGGTGAGCGAGCTGGCTGCACGCGGCTGTCTATGTAGCCCTGCTCGCCGTATAGGTCTTTGACCGCTTTGATTTCTTTTTCCAATCCTTGAGGCGAATAAACTTTGCCTTCAAGCATCCTCATGCGGGAACGGATTTTTTCTTCGGTATAGAGCTTTTGCCCATCGAATTTGACCGCCCCGACTTTGTACTGGATGCCTTCCGAAACGGTAATGACCACATCAACTTTTTTATCCTCTTCGACAGGGCGGAACTCCACGCCTTTGACTTCCATGTCAATGTAGCCCTCGCTCTGGTAAAAGCGTTTCAGGTTGTGCAAATCCTCTTGGAACTGCTCATCCTTCACTACGCCAGAACCCATCAGCCAAGAAAGCCAGTTGCGCGGCTTGGTCTTGAACCCCTCAATATCATCGGGCGTCTTGTCGAAAAGCTTCTTCTTGCCGCGCACGAGGCGTTTGGATGTAAAACGCTCGTTGCCGACAAACTGGATGGCGCGGATGAACCGCTTAACGCCTTCGTTAATATTGTAGGTAACAACGGCACGACCCGTTTCTTCTTTGATATCTATCTTGTAGGTGACTTGGGCATCTTTGAACCCCTTGGATTGATAGTGTTCGGTCAGTTTCTGCGCGTCTTCTGAAACGCGTTTTTCGTTCAAGGTTTCGCCGACTTTCGTCTTAACTTCGTTGAGGAGGCGCTTGTCTTTGATGGAAGACCAGCCTGACAAAACGACTTCTTTGATGATCGGCTTGGGCTGGACAATCACGACCACTTTCACGCCATCGGCCATAGGCTCATCATAAATGCGCAAGTTGACAAAAAGCCCTGTGGCGTAAAGGTTCCTGACATCCTCTTCCACGCCCGCTTTGGTGTAAGGCTGGCCAACGGAAGTTCTCATGTTTGAAAGGATCACGCTTTTGCTAACAGCTTTGGGTCCTGCGTACTCCACCTCAATCTCTTTGACTAGCGGCCCATAAGCCTGCGCATCACTCTGCGAGGGCGGCAATACAGTCTCTTTTTCCGCCTGAGAGATAGACGCTGGAGCCGCATCAGTTTTAGCCACTTCCGCACGGCAAAGTCCTGCCGTGGCAATAGCCATCACGAGCCCCATAAAAAGCCCTCTCAGACCACATTCCAATTTTTTTGTTCTCATAAATTTATCAGGTTCGACACGAAATACGCCGCTTCCATTACCAGATTGTTTACCGAGTTCAATATCTATTTTAACAAATGTTCGCCGACCAGTTTTTTCACGCATTTTATTCTTGGTCTGCACGACCGTGTCCAAAAGCCCTGTTTTCAAACCTTGTCAACTCTTTCAAAAAGGTCAATGTAATCCTGCCAGTAGGGCCGTTTCGATGCTTTTCAATATCTAGGAATGCGCATCCGTCCATACTCCCGTCATCATCTTCCTTGTCATCTTTTTTCCCAGGACTCATTTCTGGGCGGGATAAAAGCCCGACTATGTCCGCATCCTGTTCTATCGCCCCAGATTCCCTAAGATCAGAAAGCCGTGGTTTACCGCTATCGCGCTTGTCCGCCTCACGGTTGAGCTGGCAAAGCACTACCACTGGCACCTCAAGTTCCTTGGCTATCGCTTTTATGCCGCCAGAGATTTCGGCAACCTCAGACTGCCTGTTGTCATTGGGGCGGGAAACACCAGTTTTCATGAGCTGCAAGTAATCCACAATAATCAGGTCTATATTGTGGGCTTTTTTCAGGCGACGCGATTTCGTGCGGAACTGCGGCATCGTTATGCTTGGCGTCTCATCGAAAAACATCTTGGAGTGCATGATCTCGCTTGAAGCATTGGAAATCCTGTCAAACTCCGTGTCGTTTATAATACCGTCGCGAATTTTTTTCAATGAGACACGCGCCCTAGATGCTATCAGCCTCAGCATCAGTTGCTCAGCCGACATTTCCAAGCTGAAGAAAGCGACTGATTTGCCAACAGTCAACGCTGCGTTTTCCATAACATTCAGCGCAAATGATGTTTTTCCAACACCAGGGCGAGCCGCAAAAACAACCATGTCTGTCTTTTGCAAACCGCTAGTAAGCTGGTCAAAATCCACAAATCCTGTGGCGACACCTGTGATCTGCCCCTTCTCTTGGCACATCTTGTCAATCAGTGCTATCACTTTCACCGCCATATCTTTAGCGGTTTTTGTATCCTTTGACTGGACATCTTTGGTAATCCTAAAAAACTCCTTTTCCGCAGTGTCCAGCGAGTCCTGTGGATTCTCTGGCGAGTCGTTCACACTCTGGACTATGCGAGCACACGAGTGAATGACTTCCCTAAGCAGGTATTTCCCGCGAACGATCTCCGTGTAGCTGACGATGTTTTTCGGCGACGGCACTTCGGCCAGCAACTGAGCCAAGTACGGCGGCCCGCCCACCGCATCAAGCTGCTTCTGATCATCCAGCTTCTGCTGGATCAATAAAACATCCACTGGCTTGTTCTCGCTACACAAGTCCCTAACGGCGATAAAAATGGACATATTCCTCGGGTCGTAAAAAGAATCTTCTGTGAGGTTTTCCAAGGCGTGGTTAGCAGCATCTCTTGGATCCAAGATCATGGAGCCTAGCACGCCCCTCTCGGCCTCTAGGCTGTATGGCAACACCCATGCCGCCGGCACAAGACTCCGACTCTCCTTTTCTTTCTTTTTTCTCTTTTCTTCGCTCATGACATTTTTTTAGCCGCACATGCTCACACTACACCCCTGCCAAACATGGCTGCATCCATTGGATCATAGCAATACACATGCCATTTTTAGCATCTTGCATATCAAAACACCCTATCGCCCGATGTCGGGTTGAAAAAGAGTGCGTTTTTCATTTCGGCGACCCACTCGATTTTACGGTTCACATCCACCCTGTTTTGTGGGCGGCTGCGCACTACGCATGTTGTCCGAGCAACATCAAGATATAGGTATGTTTCGGAACCCATCGGCTCTATCACTTCCACTATGGCTTCAAAAACGGACTCTGTATCCGGGTCTTTCATGTACAGCTTGTCTTGGAAGTGTTCTGGACGCAGTCCCATGATGATCGGCTGCCCTTCGCGGGAGGCGAAAGCACGAGCCTTTTCATCAGGCAACCTCAGCGAGATTGGCGGCGTGGCAGACTGCTCTGTGCCGTCTTGAACAAAATATAGAAACCCCTTTTTGGCGGTTAGCACACCTTTGAAAAAGTTCATGGAAGGATGGCCGATAAAACCCGCCACGAACATGTTGTCCGGAGAGCTGTAGATAGACATCGGGTCGTCCACCTGCTGTATCCGCCCGTCGCGCATCACAATGAGCCTATCGCCCATCGTCATGGCCTCTAGCTGGTCGTGTGTGACATAGACCATTGTGGTGCGAAGGCGCGTGTGGAGCTTGGCAATTTCCGTGCGGAGCTGCACGCGCATTTTAGCGTCTAGGTTGGAGAGCGGCTCATCGAAAAGAAACGCCGATGGCTGGCGCACGATGGCACGCCCCACGGCCACGCGCTGCTGCTGGCCGCCAGAAAGCGATGATGGCTGACGATCCAGCATTTCGCTCGGCAATCCCAGCGCGGACATGGCTTCAGTTATTCTTTTTTTGATTTCACTTTCGGGCACATTTCGCAACGCCAGCCCGAAAGCCATGTTCTCGTAAACCGTCATATGCGGATAGAGAGCGTAATTCTGGAACACCATCGAAAGATTGCGGTCTTTCGGCGGCGTGCCGTTAGCGCATTTACCGTCTATCCAAACTTTACCTGCTGAAGGTTCTTCCAGTCCGGCGATTATGCGGAGCGTGGTGGATTTGCCGCAGCCAGAAGGGCCTACCAATACAACGAACTCGCCATCTGGTATCGTTAGACTAAAATCTTCAAGGGCGAGTTGCTCATCCCCGCGTTGCCCATTGTAAACCTTGCGTATATGTTCCAGCTTTATTTCAGCCATACTTTTTATTCTCAATCATGGCGTAGGCCGAGTGGTTGTGGATGCTCTCCATGTTTTCCGCTTCGACTCTGTACCACGAGATGTCCGGGTGCTGGTCGAGCTTCATGGCTATGTTCCGAACAAGGTCTTCGGCAAAAACTGGGTTGTCGTAAGCGTCTTCGGTCACCTTTTTTTCGTCTGGCCGTTTGAGTAGTGAATAGACTTGGCAGCTCGCAGATTTTTCCACGATGGCCGCCAAATCCTCTATCCAGACTGGTTTTTTCCCGAACCTGACGGAAAGCGTGACATAGCTCCTCTGGTTATGCGCCCCGCGATCGCTGATGGCCTTGCTGCAAGGACAAAGCGTAGTGACGGGCACCACCACGGAGCAGACGAAATCCCGGCCTTTTCCGATGGATGAAGCATCGAACCGTACGCGGTAATCCACTAGCCCTACGGCACCAGTCACAGGTGCTTTTTTTTCTATGAAATACGGAAAATCCATCTCGACATGCGAGGCGTTCGACTGGAGTTTAGTCCGCAGCTCCTCCAGTATTTTCCCGATGTTGTTCACATGTATTTCCCGCCCGTGCGCGTGGAGCACTTCCACGAAACGGCTCATGTGCGTCCCCTTGAATTGGTGCGGGAGATCAACGAACAAGTTGATGACGGCAATGGTGTCTTGAACATTCCGCGCCTTGTCTCGCACGCGCACGGGGTGGCGCAGACCGCGCACGCCGACTTTGTCTATTTTCAGGTTGCGCGTGTCGGGCTCGCTCTGTTTGTCTTTCAGGGCGACTTTAGAGAAGGAACTTTGCTTTGAGCCTGTCGCGCGTGGTGTTTTTTTTGCAGGGCGTGGCATACAGTGTCAGTTGGATGGCTTTTTGGGCGTGGCGGTTTTCTGTTTCAGCACCCGCTGTATTTCTGGCAGCGAACGGAAAGATTTGAGGCGGTCGTCTCCATCGAGCCTGCTGCGCATAGATGCGTCACCGTGCTCCAAAGCGAGAGCGAGCGCATTGGCCGCTTTTTTATTTTCTCCTACCAGCGAAAAGAGCGCGGCAGTCTCGTAGGCCAAAGCTGAGTTCGTGGTTTCCATAGAGAGCCATTTTTCCATGAGCTTTGCGAGAGCTTTGGACTGTCTGGATGATAGACATATCTGGCAAAGGTGTTCTATCTGTTTCACTGTCAAAGGCGGCTGGGCACTAGCGGAAGTCATCTCGTCCACTAGGGCGAGCAAATCCTTTTCCTTCCCTTGCGCTGCGTAAAGCATCAGCAGCCTCTTTTGCTCCTCTTGGCCGAGCTGTTTTCCTGACACTTTTTTATTTTCCAAATCCGACTGCGCTTCCGCCATGTCGCGCTGTTTCCTTATAAAATTGTCCATGTCGTCCACCTGGCGGTTGCTCGGGTCCATTTCCGCGAACGCCCGCACCACTTCGAGCGCTTCATCGTAGCGCTTCTCTTCGGTGAAAACCTGTGCCAGCCGGAAGGCCACTTCGGCATTGTCCGGCGCAAGCTGCAACGCTTGGCGGTAGGCGTGCTCGGCTTCGCTTTTCATGCCACGGAATGAGTAGATGTTCCCTATAGAGCAGCGAAGCTTAGAGAAGGCCATCTGCGCAGGGCGATCGCGTGCGTAGAGCGCGTCGGTGACGAGTTCCGCTGTGTAGCGATCCCAGAATGCGCGGTCGTGCGACACCGTTTCCGGCGACAGACTTTTGAGCGGTTCTGGATGGATTTTCAAAATCAGCCCCTCTGGCGTTGCATAGGGGTAATACCAAGGCATAGGAAAACTTTCTTCAATATAAAACGGGTGCTCGGCCTTGTTGTCTTCAAAGATTTTTTTCGAGACCATCCCGTTTATGGTGAAAACATTTTCCAACCCTTCGAATGATGCGTTGTCGCCGCGCTTTTTCTGTTCTTCGCGAAACTTTTGAAAAATTTTATCCATCTCTTCGTCAGTGGGCAGTTTGAGCGGCTTGGCTGGATAAGCCTTGTCCCTGCCAAGAAGTTGCCTTATGCGCCCCGTGGCCGCCGGGCGCGTGGTGTCATAATGGTCGCGAATATATTTTATGTATGTCCCATCCGCGAGAGCGTTTTGGGTGATCAGGTAAATATCCTTCCTGTTGAAAGAAGGGTCTCGCTTCCATTTTTCCGGCTGAGTCCCCTCGCAAAAAATCATGTAGGTCGGGATGAAACGACCAGGGTCTGTTCCACCAAAAACCACAGCGTCTGGCTCTAGGTGCTTGAGCATGTCCACCCCATATTTCCAGCCAAACCAGTGCCCGCGCTGCTCGCAGTCGCCGTAGTTCAGAGAGAGCGGAAAAAGGAAAAGGGCAACAGGCAGGCACGCCGCCATGCGCGGAAGCGCGGGCCAGAGTCGTTTCAGATAGATCATGGCAAAAGCCGCACCGTAGCCGACCCACAGCGCGAAAATACAGTGGCTTTGCAGGAAAAATGTCTTACCGACCCATTGCGATTGTCTATCAAAACCAGGGTTCATTATGAGCATCTGGAACAGGCTCATGCAAAAGAAGGCGGCCAGCGTGAACCAGAGCCAAGGTATGGCGTGCCCCCTGAAAAGCCGGGCAAACGGCAGCGAGCCGAGCGCAATCAATATCACTGGCAACGAGACATTATCTTTTAGGCTGACAAAATAGAGTTGCACCTGATCCTGCACTTGGAAAACGGCACGCAATGGGAGCGGGGCATCTTCGCTTTTGAACTCCAGTTCGTCCGCCGCCACACCAGCCACAGGGGCAATATATTTTTTAATCAGAGCCGCCAGATTATCTTTGTACTGGCCGCGGTTGACCGCGTGAAAAAAGCCAGCCCGCTCCCTAGCGTAGCCCCAGTTCATTGGCGGGTTAGTCTTGGACGCTAGAGGCATGTACGCATAGATGGAAAGACCAAGCCATGTGGCCGCGCATACGCCCACGATCATTTTTCCGTTCAAGCGCAGCCTGCTGGCCGCTGCGATACCTAGCACCAGCAGAACCGCAGCACCACCCACGCGCCAGCCCACGGCAAGCATGGCGGGGTCGTTGGAAAGGTGGCAGAACGCAATGAGCACCGAGGCCGACGCAAGCAAGACGGAACAAAGGAAATCCTTGAAAAGGCTTTTATCAACAAGCCAGACACCGAGGAAAAAAGCGGGAAAAATAAAAAATAGCGTGTGGTGGTTTGTCATGCCGAGGGCTAGGACGAAAGCAGTGCCTATGAGCCACCTGAACTCCTTCGGGTCGAATGCCCAGCGGTAAAAACAGAGGAGCGTGAGACTCAGAAAAAACGCGTTGAGCGTGTAAACTTCGGTGATGACCGCCTGGCTCCACATCACATCGCTGAACGCCAACACGAGGCTACCTGTCAATGCTCCAGCGAGAGCCAGCGTCCCGACCCACTCTTCACTTAATTCTTTGAGTGCGGGGAGCAGTATCCTCAGCGAGTTGTGGATCAGCATGGCGAACGCCCCAGTGGCCAGTGCCCCGAACACGGCTGAAACAAGGTTCACGCGCCACGCCACATTCCCCCACGGAATCAGATGCGAAAAGAGGAACGAGACAATCGTCCACATTGGGTAGCCAGGCGGGTGCGGCACCCCGCCATGCACAGCCGCCGTTATGAACTCCCCAGAATCCTCAAGTGTGACTGACGGTGCCAGCGTATAGAGGTAAACTAGAAAAGCCGACAGCGCGGCGATACACGCCACACCCCAGTCTCTCGGTAGAAAAGAGACGCCCGCTGTCCGTTCCAAAATCATTATTCAATGTGCAGTATGGCCGTTTCACATGCAAAATGCAATTTTTACATAGTGCCCATGCAAAAGACATTTTTTCGCATTGTATATTTATTCTAACTCATGCATCAGGCGCATGGGTGAGCCCCCACGCCAACAGAAATGTTTTGCGGCAAAAAAAACGGGCTGTTTTTGTAACAGCCCGTTTTTGCCTTTTAAAATGGTGTGCTATCAGGACTTGGAAGCCTCGTCCTTCGGTTTGGCTTCATCCACGGAAATTTCTGTATCCACAGGAAACTCTGTCCACTCAATCATGGCCATAGGAGCAGCATCAGATATGCGCTGTCCGACACGGATTATGCGTGTATAACCGCCCTTGCGCTCTTTAAAAAGAGGGCTGATCACTTTGAACAGACGGCTGACTGCACCACTGTTACTCAGCTCAGACATTGCCAGACGCCTTGAAGACAAGTCCGCTTTTTTGCCAAGCGTAACCATCTTCTCTGCTAACGGGCGCATGGCTTTCGCCTTGACCACCGTAGTTTTTAGGCGACCGTGCTCAATAAGGCTGACCACCAGATTTGCCAGCATCGCATCCCGATGCTGTGATTTCCTACCCAACTTTAATGTTTTAACGCGGTGTCTCATACTCAAATTTCAACCTTGGCGGCCCCTTCCTCCATTTTGGTCACATCTACTAAGCCCGATTCAAATTTCATACCCAAACCCAAGCCAAGCTCCTGCAATTTCTCTTTGATCTCGTTGAGCGATTTTTTTCCGAAGTTGCGGTACTTCAGCATTTCGGCCTCCGTCTTCATGGCGAGCTGTCCGACTGTTGTGATGTTTGCGTTGTTCAGGCAGTTCGCCGCACGCACAGAAAGCTCAATCTCGTTCACGCTCATGTTCAGCAGCTTCTTTAGCTTGCTGTCCACAGGGCTCTTCTCTTCTTTGGCTACTTCGAACTCAACGGGGTTCTCATCGTAGTTGACGAAAATGTCATAGTGGTGGTGCAGTATCGCAGATGTCTGCAAAAGCGCGTCCTGCGGCGTAAGACGCCCGTCCGTCCAAATTTCAAGGATCAGCTTGTCATAGTCAGTCCGCTGTCCAACGCGGGCGTTTTCGACTGCGTACTTAACTTTTCTGACAGGGGAGAAAAGCGAATCCACAGGGATTTCGCCAATGGTCTGCTCGGTTTTTTTATTTTCCACACATGTGGCGAAACCGCGCCCGACCTTTAACTCCATCTCCATCTCAAATTTCTGCTTTTTGTCGAGCGTGCAGATGACCAAATCGGGGTTAACGACTTCGATGCCCTGCTCGACACGAATCATGCCAGCCGTGACGGGGCCTTGGCTGTTTACAGAAAGCAATAGCACGCGTGGGTCACGCCTGTCATCGGTGCGTAGGAAGCGTAACTGTTTCAGATTTAGAATGATGTCCGTCACATCTTCAACAACGCCCGGTAGCGTTTGGAACTCGTGCAGAGCCCCTTCAATGCGAACAGATGTAATGGCAAGCCCCTCCAAAGAGGAAAGCAGTACGCGCCGCAAGCTATTTCCAATTGTGTGACCGTAACCCGTCTCAAACGGTTCGGCAATGAATTTTGCGTAGGTATCCGTCGCCGTGGATTCCTCCTTGGCGAGCCTTTTTGGCATCTCAAAACGTCCTAAACGAATCGGCATATTTTCTCCTTCTGAGCTGGGTTTCCCTGTAGGGCTGCAATGCCATTGCAAAACCTTTGGACCAACAGCTCCTTTTGTGTGTGCGCGTCTCTTTCTTCAACAGGCCGTCCACGCCGCGCACTTCGCGTGAGCCAGCCTTTCAAAAATTAGCGTGAATAAAGCTCAACGATAAGCTGCTCGTTGACGATCGGGTCAATGTCTTCCCTGTTGGGAGCACGGTTGACCACGCCCTTGAAGGCATCCTTATCAAGTGTCAGCCATGTGGGCACTGGAGCCGACTGCATGGCCTCCAAACCGCGTGCTGCCATCTGGCGTGCTTTCGGTGTGTCTGCAACAACAATCTCATCGCCCGTCTTCAAGATGCAGGAAGAGACCGTGACACGACGCCCACCCACTTTGATGTGCCCGTGGTTAACCATCTGGCGAGCCAAGCGACGGCTGTTGGCAAAACCCAATCGGAAAACCACATTATCAAGACGCATCTCAAGGAGGCGGAGAAGGATTTCGCCTGTCACGCCACGCTTTTTGCGAGCCATTTCAAAGAAGCGGCGGAACTGCCTTTCCAGCAACCCGTACATGTAGCGGAGCTTCTGTTTTTCGCCCAACGCAACGCCGTACTCAGAAACTTTTCTTTTTCCCTTTTCGCCATGTTGGCCTGGGGGGAAATTTCTACGATCCAATGCTTTGGATGGACCAAAAATGGGAACGCCAAAACGGCGGCTAATTTTCGAACGAGGACCTGTATATCTTGCCATGATTTTAATTCAGTTAAAATTTATCAGACGCGGCGCTGTTTGCGAGGGCGGCATCCGTTATGTGGGACTGGTGTTTCATCGGTAATCGAGGTTATTTCCAAGCCTATGGCTTGGAGTGAGCGTATCGCAGCTTCGCGACCCATTCCTGGGCCTTTTACCTTGACCTGCACTTCTTTCAGCCCGTGCCCCATGGCTTGGCGTGATGCGTCCTGAGAGACGACCTGTGCAACATAGGCGGTGGATTTTTTCGACCCACGAAACCCGCACTTTCCTGCGGATGACCAGCCGATCACATTGCCCTTCATATCGGTGATGGTAACAATTGTGTTATTAAATGTAGCGATGATGTGGACGATACCGCTGGCAACATTCTTGAAGCCTTTGGCACGAACAATCTTGGGTTTTTCAATAGCATTAGGATCCAAACTAAACTCGTCAACGGCGACCACTGGTGTGGCCTCTTTGGCTGGCGCCGCTGCAGCAGTTCCAGCAGCGGGTTTGGCGGTTTTCTTCTGTGTTTTCGGGGCGGCAGTTTTTGCCGCTGTTTTGGTTGGTTCAGCCATAAATTATACCTTCCCAGCTTTCGCGTCCTTGTTCCGTTGCACGCCCACCGTCTTGCGCGGACCTTTCCGCGTGCGGGCGTTTGTGCCAGTTCGCTGTCCGCGCACTGGCAAGCTCTTGCGGTGGCGCAGACCACGGTAGCAGTTGATCGCCTGTAGCCGTTTCAGGTTGGCCTGAAGTTCGCGACGGAGATCGCCTTCCACCACGATCTTGTTCGTAGTGATGCAGGCCATGATTTTATTGGTCTGCGCATCGGTCAAATCCTTCGCCCGTATGTTCGGATCAATGCCACACTGCTCCAAAATGCGCTTTGTTAATGTAGGCCCTACTCCGTATATATAGGGCAGCGCGGCCTCAATCCGCTTGTCCCCCGGCAATTCAACACCAAATATTCTCGGCATATTTTTTATCCCTGACGCTGTTTATGGCGAGGATTTTTGCATATCACACGCACCACTCCGCGGCGCTTTATGACCCTGCAATGCTCGCACAATCTTTTAACTGACGCTCTCACTCGCATATTTTTTCCCTCGTAAATACCCTCCGTTTTAAAAACGAAGGGCGGCTAACCTAGCAAACTTTTTTTTCGATGCAACTTCTTTTTTTTATTTTTTAAACAACTTCACCAACAATTCTCGCCTGCGATAGATCGAAGGGCGAAAGTTCCAGTTTCACTTTTGCCCCGACCCCCAAACACATGAGGCTCATCCTAGCCTCACTCGCCAAATGCGCCAGTGTGCGATGCCCATTCGGGAGCTGCACCCAGTAAACGGAATTGGGCATCACTTCCGAAATCATCCCTATCACTTCAATACCATCTTCTTCGCGCATGTCAAAATCTCCGCCTCTCCTGAAGTCACCAAAATCGTATGCTCAAAATGCGCCGACGGCATACCATCAGCCGCCGAAACCGTCCAGTTGTCATCATGGAAAATCACAGCAGCCTTTCCCATGTTCACCATCGGCTCAATCGCAATCGTCATCCCTGGCTTCAGTTTCGGCCCTTTCCCCGCTTCGCCAAAATTCGGTATCTGCGGTTCTTCGTGCAGTCGCTTTCCTACACCGTGCCCCACAAACTCTTTGACCACTGAGTACCCGTAGCTGGTCACATGCCTCTCCACGGCGGCAGAAACATCTCCAACCCGCGCTCCCGCTCGAGCTTTGGAGATCGCTAATAAAAGCGATTCTTCCGTCACCTGCATGAGCCTCTCCACCTCAGGCGATACAGCTCCCACCGCTACGCTCATTGCTGTATCACCTATCCAGCCCTTGTAACGGATACCGATGTCAAGTTTGACAACCTCACCGTACTGCAAGCGCCGCTCCTTGCCGAAACCATGCACCACTTCATCGTCTATGCAGATGCAACAGTTCCCTGGGAATCCTCGATACCCCAAAAATGCGCTCTCAGCTCCGCGCTCTTTAATTTTTTCTGCCACAAGCCTGTCCAGCTCACGCGTTGTCAAACCAGGCACACACAGCAATGCGCTCTCCTCCAAAATCTCACGAGCCATGGCTCCACTCACCCGCATCGCCTCAATCTCTCGGGCGTTTTTAATCGGTATCATCCCGCTCACCTCTGAACTAGCGAGACCGTGATAAAGATCAGTATTAGTGCCCCTATGCCAGTCCACATCCACATCACTGCGTCAGACGATGCAGCGTAGTTTCCGCTCTGGATCATGTTCACTGTTCGCCCACTGCGGAGTTTCCCTTTTTTAAGAAAACCGTCGTAGTGACGCTGCAAAAGGTGTGTCTCCACCTGCCTCATGGTATCAAGCATAACGCCCACCGTGATCAGCAAGCTCGTGCCGCCAAAGAACGACGCCGTCATATATGGAATCCCCATCATTCTGCTCAAGAGCTGCGGTAGCACCGCCAAAACTGTCAGGAATACAGCACCAGCCAGCGTAAGCCTTGTCATTGTATAATCCAGAAACTCGGCCGTCGGCTGTCCAGGACGAACGCCAGGTATAAAGCCGCCATTTTTCTTGAGGTCATCGGCAATCTGGATGGGGTTGAACTGCGTGGCTACCCAAAAATAGCTGAAGAAAAGAATCATCCCCGCATACAGTGCGTAGTGTAGAGTCCCCTGCTCCAAACTGACTATAAAAGCCCTGAGAGCTGGGCTGGGGTGTGGCCAAAAGCTGAGTATGAAACTCGGAAACATCAAAATCGTCTGTGCAAAAATGATGGGCATGACGCCAGAGTAGTTGACTTTCAGCGGTAAATACGAGGTCTGCCCGCCATAAACTTTCCTACCCACCACTCGCTTGGCGTACTGCACGCTGATTTTTCTCACAGCCTGCGTTACTGCCACAGTGCCGCTGACTACGATGAATAGGAATGCCAATAAAAGCACGACCAAAAACGGACTAAGTTGATCAACGCTACCCGCTGTAGGGACAAACTTCTGCCAGCCCTGTGCGAGCGCGGCAGGAAGACGCGCTAAAATACCAATGCTTATAACTACAGAGATACCGTTGCCTATACCACGATCTGTGATCTGTTCTCCAAGCCACATAAGCAACATAGTTCCCGTCATGTTAAGAAGCACGACATAGAAAATAAATCCCGGCCCTGGGTTGAGCACCAAGTCCATGCCAGTCTCACGCATTACATCCGTGATGCCGTGCAAAAAAGGGTTCTGTGAAGGGTTTAAAAAACCGAGTGCCAACAGGTAGCCCTGCAACGCACAAAGACCTAGCGTCAGGTAACGGGTGTACTGCGTGACTTTCTGCCGCCCACCTTCTTCTCTCACCATTTTACCAAGCTGTGGCAATACGATGGTCATGAGCTGCAGCATGATACTTGCACTGATATATGGCATGATACCCAGCGAAAAAATTGCGCAGTTTTCTAGGGCACCACCGCTGAACATGTTGACCATGCCAATGATTGAGCCTGCCGCCTGCGTATCCACCTTGGTCTTGAAATAAATGTCAAGAAGCTGGAGGTTTATGCCGGGGCAAGGGATCGCCGCCCCTATGCGGATGATGACGATCATCCCGAGCGTAAATAGGATGCGCTGACGCAACTCGGGGACTTTAAAGCAGTTGGAGAAGGCTGAAAGCATGCAGGTTGTTAGTTGGTATTTCTGCCGTCCGTATCCTCAGCGTGAGGAGGCCAATATCACTTTTTTTCCGCCTTCTCTTTTTTGGGGGCAAAAGGGATGACAACCGCCTTCCCTCCCGCTTTTTCAATTTTTTCACGAGCCGTAGCACTGAAAGCCTGCGCGTGAACTGTGAGTTTCTTCGTTATCTCACCAGTGGCTAGGATTTTGATGCCATCCCAATTGCCATTGACTAGACCAGTCTCCCTCAAAACAGTTTCACCGATTTCTTGCCCATCTTTGAAAATGTCAAGCTTACCAAGATTCACTGGAGCAAAAAATGTCTTGAAAGCCGCGTTGTTGAATCCGCGTTTCGGTGTGCGACGATAGATAGGCATCTGCCCGCCTTCGAAGCCGAGCCTGATGCTCCCGCCAGAGCGGGCTTTTTGTCCCTTGTGGCCTTTTCCGGATGTTTTTCCGTGCCCCGAACTCTCACCGCAGCCCAAGCGTTTGACGCGCTTACGCGCACCAGGCCGGGGTTTCAAATCATGCAATCTCATAAATCTTATCGTCCTTCCTTTTTATTCTTCCGTCAACCCTGCTTATCAGCCAGTTTGGGTTTGAGGGTGCGCCCACGCACATGGAAAATTTGTTCAGCCGTGCGCAACTGCTGCAAGGCATTGAGCGTAGCTCTCACCACATTGCCTGGGTTGTTGGAGCCAAGCGATTTGGCCAAAATGTCTTTGACCCCCACTGCTTCCACGATAGCCCTGACACTGCCACCAGCTATGACGCCCGTTCCAGGCGATGCCGGACGGAGCAACACGCGCCCACCACCGTGCTCACCCAAAACTTCATGAGGAATAGTGGTGTCCTTGAGCATCACGCGAACCATGTTCTTGCGTGCGTTTTCGCCACCCTTACGAATGGCTTCTGAAACTTCTTTGGCTTTGCCGAAACCGATCCCAACTTGTCCTTGGTGATCACCAGTAACAATCAATGCACTGAAGCTGAAACGGCGTCCGCCCTTCACCACCTTAGCACAACGGTTAATGAAAACTACTTTTTCAGTCATGTCCCCACTACCGCCTCTGTTGCGGTCTTTTTTGGCTCTGACCGCCTCCTCTGCTTCTGTGTAAATTCTCGCAATTGGAAGTTTAACTTCCTCAACTGCCAGTCCGCTACTTGTATTTTTAACTTCCATACCGTTTAAAATTTCAATCCTCCATCGCGGGCGGCATCCGCCAGCGCTTTCACCTTGCCATGATACCGGAAACCGCCCCGGTCAAAAACCACCTCCGTGATTTTTTTCTGTTTTGCCCGTTCAGCCATCATCTTACCAACAGTCTCAGCCGTTTTCACATTCGAACGGGTAGTAGGCTGACCACGCAGGTCTTTCTCTGTGGTAGCCACCGCCACTAGAGTCTTGGAAGCCTCATCATCAATGATCTGTGCATAGATGTGCTGCCCGCTGAAATTAACAGATAAGCGGGGACGCTCCGCTGTGCCAGCCACTTTATTACGGATGCGTACATGAAGACGCTTGCGAGTTTCTTTTCTTGATAAGTTAGCCATATTTCAACCCTTATTTGCTTTGCGCGGTCTTTCCTTCCTTACGGATAATCTGCTCACCAGCATACCGCACACCTTTGCCTTTGTATGGTTCAGGTGGGTAATAGCGCCTTATATCGGCAGCCACCGCCCCAATTTTTTGCTTGTCAGCACCTTCAATCACTACAAAAACGCCCTCGTTAACCTTCTTGCCAGTCTGATCTACTATCGTCACAGTCACGCCATCCGGTATCGGGTAAAGAACTGGATGAGAGAAACCGAGGTTCAAGTTGACATTTTTTCCTTGGACAGATGCCTTGAAACCAACGCCTTGAATCTCCAGCTTTTTCATAAAGCCATTCTGAGCACCTTCAACCATGTTGGCTATAAGGCTCCTCACCAAGCCGTGCAACGCCCTAGATTTACGCTCCTCATTAGCTCGCGTAACCGTGATCTGCCCACCATCCATACGCGCAGAGATCACCTCCGGCATCTCATATTGCAGCTTGCCTTTCGGTCCTTCAACTTTGACATCTCTTCCCGCAAGAGCCACCTTTACGGTCGCTGGCACTAAAACAGCTTTTTTTCCAAT
>JAIFLJ010000242.1 GCA_020049135.1 bacterium
GAGGACATCGGTCACATCGGGGAGCGTTATTATCTCGACTCCCATGATGGCCGCGATCCTCTTGATCTCGCGCACATCCGCCGCGTCGCAGTAGCCAGGTATTAGATTGATGCGCGTGCTCGGCACATCGGATTTTTGGGCGAGCTGCTTGACGAACGCCACAACCATGTTCGAGAAGCCTGTGATATTCGACCCGACGAAGCTTGGAGTGTTGGCGTAAACCACCTCTTTGCCTTCGGGTATCTTGCCTTCTTCGCGACTTTTTTTAATCATCATGGACATATCGTCCCCGATAACCTCCGAAAGGCATGTCGTGTGAGCAGCCACTATTTCAGGGTTATAAATCCCGAATATGTTTTGTATGGCCTGCGTGAAGTTGGCCATACCGCCGAACACCGAAGAACCTTCGGTGAACGAGCTGCTCGTGGCTATCACGGGTTCCTTGAAATGGCGCGTGAGCTGACTCCTGTGATAAGAGCAGCACCCCTGTGAACCGTGACTGTGGGGCATGCACCCGTGAACGCCCAGCGCGGCGTACATCGCCCCGATAGGCTGGCAAGTTTTGGCCGGGTTGATCCTGAGCGCACTCCGTTCTTTGACTTCGGCTGTTGTTCCGTTTAACATAATTTTTTCTCCTGTTGGTTGTCGGTTTTATTCCCCTGCCTGCCCACTGGCAGCGGGGCGTTTGAAGCTTTGCGGCTCCTCTTTTTTGGGTGCTTTTTCTTTTTGCGCAATGGTCGGACGCGCTTTCAGGCGCGGGTCTTTTTGCCACGGCGGCACGACAAATTTCCAAATCTTGGTGTGCAGCATCCTATCCACTTCTTGGTAGAAGTTGATCGCCCCAGAAAACGAGGCGTAAGGGCCACCGTAGTCGTAGCTGTGAAGCTGTTTGCAAGGTATGCCCATCTTTTCAATGATGAACTTGTCCTTGATGCCTGAACAAATAATGTCGGGCTTCGTCAGCTCAATGAGTTTTTCCATTTCGTGGTGGCTGATGTCGTCTATAATAAGTGCGCCTTTGCGCATGTCGGCCATCATCCCTGTGTAGTCGCTGAAACAGAAGCCAGACTCCTCTAGCGATCTGCGCATCTCCTCGGTCTTGCGCGGGTTGAACCTTTCGGGGTCTGCCTCCACGGTAAGCTCCTCGATGTTGCGGCTGTCGGCATCTACCTTCAGGTTCGGCAACACCCGCCGCCCTTCGTAGTCATCGCGATGGGCGAATTCGTAGCCAGCCGATATGACTTCCATGCCGATGTCGCGGAAAAGCTCTTGGTAGTGGTGCGCTCTCGAACCACCTACGAAAAGAGCTACTTTCTTGCCTTGGCATCTGGCTTTGACGGCGTCCCGTATGGGGCGCAGCTTGGCCATTTCCATGGCGATGACTTCTTCCGTCCTCGCGATCAAGGCGGGGTTTTCGAAGTATTTTGCTATTTTGCGCATGCTCTTGGCCGTGGCATCGGCTCCTATGAAATTCACTTTGAACCACGGGATGCCGAATTTTTTCTCCATCATTTCCGCCATGTAGTTGATGGAACGGTGGCACATGACCACATTGAGCGCCGAGTTGTGGGCACGGCAAATGTCGTCGTATTTCACATCGCCCGAGAGCGTAGCTGTGACATGTATGCCGCAATTTTTCAGCACTGCGTCTATCTCCCACGCATCGCCGCCGATGTTGTACTCACCGAGCATGTTGATTGTGAACGGATGTTCTGATGGCGTATTGTCGAGCCCGACCATGTGTTTGAAAACGCCGTTGTTAGCGATGTGGTGACCGGCAGACTGGCTGACGCCCTTGTATCCTTCGCACGAGAATGCGAATACATTTATGCCGAGCGTCTCCTTCATCTCTCTAGCCACAGCGTGGACATCATCGCCGATCAGCCCCACGGGACATGTCGCGTAGATAGTGATGGCCTTTGGTTTGAATATGTCGTAGGCCTCTTGAATCGCCTGCTTGAGCTTTTTCTCGCCGCCGAAAACTATCTGCTCTTCGGTCATGTCGGTGGACATGCAGTATTGCAGGTAGTTGGTCGCGCCTGGCTCAGGGCGCACTAAGTTGCGCCGCGTCATCCATGAATAATACCCGCAGCCAATCGGCCCATGCGTGATGTGCAAAATGTCGTGGATTGGTCCGATCACGACGCCACGACATCCCGCATAGGTGCATCCGCGCTGGGTCATGATGCCTGGCACCGTCCGGCTGTTGGCTCCGACCTCTGGCAATGTGTCGGGGTCATTGGAAAGAATCTGCTTGCCGCGTTTTTTGGCCGTTTTGGCCGGGTAGGCTTTCAGCATTTCCTCTTTTATTTTTTCTGCTGGGATGCTGGACGCAATCCCGTCGGGGTTTTTCATTTCAATATCTGTTGGCATAAAGCTCCTTGGCTGTGGGTTGTTATTTCCGCGTTATTCCGTGAGGGCAGAGTCGCCCCGTTCGCCCGTGCGGACACGGATTGCATCGTTGATGGGGAAGACAAATATTTTGCCATCGCCGCAATTACCGGTCTTGTTGGCATTAATGATGGCCTGCACGACCTTGTCTTTTTCCTCATCTTTGACTATGAGCGTGATGAGGCGCTTGGGCAAGAGGCGCGGACTCACGCCCAAGTGGGCTATGGCCTCGTCGCGTCCTTCCTCTGCGCCGTGCAACACCTTGAAGTCCACCTTTCCGCGCCCGCGCCCCTGCACCTTGCGGGCAGTGAACGAGCCGCAGCCGACCTCTTGGAGTGCTTGGCGTGTCTGGTTGACTTTTTCCGGACGGATAACCGCCATTATTTCTTTCATGTCAGGCCTCCTTAACGCCGGAGCTGATGGTGTAGATTTCCTCAACGCTTGAGATAAAGATTTTGCCGTCGCCAAACGCGCCCTTATCGCCCGTCCGCGCCGATTTCATGATGGTGTCCACCACGATATCCTTATCCCCATTAGGAACTACAGTGAGCAGCATCTCTTTGGGCAGCTCGTCGTAAGTTACATCTCCGACTTTCAGTCCGCGCTGTTTACCGCGCCCGAAGACATCAATTTTGGTGACCGCAGGGAACCCGGCATCAAGCAATGCGCCCATGACGGCATGAACTTTTTCTGGTCTGACGACTGACCTCACGAGTATTTTAGACATAATTTCTCTTTCTTTTTATATTTGTTGTTGGATGGTTTGTTATTCAGATCAGCCCATGAGACCGTAGTCCATGAGCAGCTTCTCCAGCTCTTCGATTTTGAGTGGCTTAGGTATCACGAACATGTCGTTGGCGACTATTTTATTGGCAAGCGAACGGTATTCGTCTGCTTGTTTGCAAGTCGGCTCGTACTCAATCACTGTTTTGCGGTGAATTTCGGCACGCTGCACCATGTTATCCCTAGGCACGAAATGAATCATCTGCGTCCCGAGCTGTTTGGCGAACGCCTCAATCATCTCCCGCTCGTTATCGCAATTACGGCTGTTGCATATCAACCCGCCAAGGCGAACCGTGCCAGTTTCGGCAAATTTGAGAATACCTTTGCTGATGTTGTTGGCCGCATACATGGCCATCATTTCGCCTGAGCAAACGATGTATATTTCTTCGGCCTTGCCCTCACGAATCGGCATGGCAAACCCGCCGCAAACCACATCGCCCAACACATCATAGAACACATAGTCAAGAGGTTCACCCAAATCCGTCTTGTAGGCATCGAGCTGCTCAAGCATGTTGATGGAAGTGATGATACCACGCCCTGCACAGCCGACTCCGGGCTCTGGGCCACCAGATTCCACGCATAGACTTTTGCAAAAACCCTTGGCACGAATGTCGTCCAGTTCCACATCTTCGCCTTCCTCGCGCAATGTGTCCAAAACGCTCCTTTGCGACATGCCGCCTAGCAGCAGCCGTGTGGAGTCTGCTTTGGGGTCGCAACCGACCACCATTACTTTCTTACCCATCTCGACAAGCCCAGCCACCGTGTTCTGTGTCGTGGTGGATTTGCCGATACCGCCTTTTCCGTAAATAGCTACTTTTCTCATAATTCTTTTCCTCCGCTTTCTGTTTTTCTGTTTGCACGCTTTCTTTTCGCGCTGACAACCCACTATGCAACGCTCGTGCCACCGATTTTAAAATGAGACATAACACTATACCTATAAATGATCTATAAATTGCATTTTTGCGGTTTTGTGCCGTTCTTTAAAAAAATTGGCCGCACAAAAGCTACGGTTAAGTAGTGTTTAAAAAGTTAAATCTACGGTTTTGTGGGAAAAGACGCGTGTGCTTGCCAGAATGTGAAATGTGGTTGTGAGAATCGCTATTTGCGATTTATATTGTGTCACACCAAGGGCAACGCCGAGAGTGCCGAAATGCTGGAAGGCATCAGGAAACTGCTATGAAAAGTCATGGGAAGAATATGAATAATAGGAGTGACGGAGAACATGCCTCCCACAACTCCCATACTCTGCCCCCCGACCACCATCCGATAATCCCCCCGCGCGGCGATTACCAGACGCTCCTCTCATACCAAAAGGCCGAGGTCATATACGACCTCACCTTCCGCTTCGCGCACAAGTATCTCGCCAAAGGCGACCGCACCGTGGATCAGATGATACAGTCCGCGCGTTCTGGAAAACAGAACATCCTCGAAGGCAGCAAAGCCGCGCTCACCTCCAAGGAGACCGAGCTAAAACTCACCAGCGTGGGTCGAGCCAGCCTCGAAGAACTCCTCGCCGACTACCGCGACTACCTCCGCGTCCGCGACCACGCCATTTGGGACAAAGACTCCAAAGAAGCGCAGTTCGTGCGCCGCCTTGGCCGCAAAACCCCGCAAACTTTCGAGCTTTACCGAGAGTTTCTGGAGACGCGTCCACCAGAGGTGATTGCCAACATCGCCATCTGCCTGATTCACCAGACCAACTTCCTGCTCGACCAACAACTCCGTCGGCAGGAAAAGGATTTTCTGGAACAGGGCGGCCTGCGCGAACGAATGTTCCAAGCGCGGCTTGCAAGTAGAAATGCGAACTATGGGAAAAAGCCATAACTCCCATCCCTCCACTTTTACCCATTCCTCCCATCCGAAAGTCTTTCGCGTTTTGCATAGGATTTGAGCGGTAAGAAACCAAAAACAATCAAAGCGGTCCCGGGGCGAGTCGAACGCCCGACCAAAGGTTTAGGAAACCTCTACTGCCACTTTCATAAAACGCTCTACCTATGAATGTTCCGTAAGTGAAACACTACTTTCCGTCAAAAAACACCCTCTAAGTGCAACTAAACTGCAACAGAAATCTGCTCGCAACCTATTGGAAGCCAACGAGAAACAACTTCCTGCCGATGTTGTTGATTATCAACGCTTAACGAGATGCGCCTTGAATGACAACGACTTATGTTTCTTTTGCCTTCATAAACAGTGGAAAATTTACTCTGCTTTTTGGCTTTAATAAGCTTATTTTCAACCACTTATAAATCCACAAGTCGTCAATAAAATGCTTTTCTTTGTTAAGGTGAATGAAGTAATTGGCTCGTCCTCGCCGAAAAAAACAAGCTGGGCTTAACCCAGATTCAGTTCTTGCAGGATGGTGGCTAGGCTGATGCGCCGATGTTCCATCACCTTCCCAAGAATGGCGCGGAGCGTGCCAGCGCGAAGCGGGGTGTGGTCTGGCACAGTCAGATGGTGTTCCCCGAGGCTCGTGCTTGTGAGCCGCCGATGCGATCCTGTTTGTCTGGTGAAGCTGTATCCGTAGGCACGAAAGAGAGCCTTTTCCAAATCTCGGGCAGAAAGGTTGCGCGGAAGTTTCATGCCACGGGCAGGAGTTCATCCATGACGCGGTGCAAACGAATCACGGCGGGAGCCTTGCCCTCATCGAAGTGGCACAAGACCGCCTCTCGCACATTGGCGCGAAGCTCTTCCCAAGTGTCGGCTTCCGTCACGATGGCATACCCCAGCGCACTCGCTATCAAACCGCCGTCCACCTCGTCCTCGGTCACTTGGAAAATGATCTCGCTCATGCCAA
>JAIFLJ010000061.1 GCA_020049135.1 bacterium
AACCCAGATTCTTTTCATGGCGAGTGGAATTATTCCATCACCCCCAAAGAATCCTAGTTTGTATCAACTTATTCTTGCTAAGCTCCTTAGCAGGAGCAGGTTTAGGCTACCTCGCGGGCGGAGAAAAAGGGGCTATCGCTGGTGCTATCGTTGGTGCCACACTCGGCGGCGTGGGTGGCTACAACTGGGGCAGGGCTGTCGCGTTGAAAAAAGAATCGTATAAATCGCAGGAAGACTACTACCGCGCAAATATTTCCGAGATGCAGTCGTTGCAAAAAAAAGCAGCCACTGAAAATGCCGTCCTTGCAAAAGAGGTTGCCCAAATGGATGCAGAGTCTAAATCGCTGGCGCAAGCTTATGCAAACAAGCAGGCGACTACCGCACAGATGAAACATAAGCTGGCTCAGATCGAAAAAAGACGCTCCATCGTTGCGCAGCAAATCGCCCGCATCACTGATGAAATCACGGTACGAAGGCAGGTTGTTGCTGATGCCAAAAAATCCAAAAAGAACACAAAAGAAATCGTGGCATTAGATCAGGAAATCCAGAAATTGGTGAGCGAAAAAAGCAGGCTTGAAGCGCAGAATAAAAAGCTCAAAGAGATCAGTGTTCGTTGCACAGTCTAATTATGGCACGCCATTCAGCGATTTTTTTCGCATCGTTTCTTGCCGTCACAGGGCTTACGGGTTGCGCTAGTACGGGAGACCCTAACCAAGGCGGGTTGTTTGGCTGGAGCGAAACCAAAGCGCAACAACGCCAGCACGATCTCCGTCGTGAAAGTGAGTCGGCAGGCCAAGCCGCAAGTGCAGAATCGGGGCGCACTGCGGGACTTCAGAAAAAAAGGGCAGACATGGAGGCCCAGCTTGCTTCACAACGGCGACAGATGGACTTTTTGGAGCGCGACCTTAAATCAATCCAAGCGAATCTCGCCAACGAGCCAGATGCCACAGGAGCCTTGGAATCTGAGCTTGCCCGCCTGATGCGAGAGCAAGAATCGCTCTCAGCAAACGACACTTTATCAATTGATAAAAAGTTGCAGAAGATTGAAAACTTAAAATCGGATGTGGCATCTTTGAAAAAGAGAAACGACGCATTGAAGAAAACGAGATAAAATTATGGGATATTTGTGGGACGCTCTTACCGTTTTTATTGGGAGTGTTGTCTATTATTTTCTAAACGACATCCAAGAGGCGAGGCTTGTTGCTGGTGCAGCAATTATTTTGGCTGGGCTCTGTTGGGCGGGTTGCAGTTTTTACACGCAGCTTTGGAACACGAGGTTTCGTCTCTCTTGGTCTCATCACATGTTTTGTGGGATGGCATCTCTATTGACGCTATTTTTCGTGCCGTTCTATGCGAGCCTCAAGCACGCAAAAGATATTGCGGAGATGTCGGTAACTGTTTGGGATCAGCAGATTCACTCTGATCAAATGTGGAGCAAATCTACTTTTGTGAAAGCTTATGAAGCAGTGAAAAAAACGGGTTCCGAAGATTTCTCAAATTACACTCATCCAGATAGGGGAGGGACTTTGATACCAATGAGCAACCAAGTGTCGCGCCGCAAATCGGCTGAGGTTTATGTCAACGAGTCCGTTTCCCATTTTGAAAAAAACAGGCCATTTCTAAGTTTGATGCTGTATGCCAGCAAAAAGATTCCGACCGTTAAAATAGACGAAAGCATAAATGACTATTTCAGCGCAAATCCTGGCTCGACCTACCCGCTTGCAAATGCGATTAAATTAGCTGCCAGCGAGATCAAGAAAGACCTTTTGAGCCAAGTACACCGTGTGGTTCCTATCGCCAGAATCGTTTGCGTCATCGTTTTTTTGCTCGTCCAATTGATCCCGTTTGGATTGGTGGGCTGGGCGGCGTATAAGGACATTAAAATTCACACATTCTGAATAGGTTTTAAAAAAATAGAGTGAGGCAAGACAGTTATGGCAGAACAGAACATAAATCATATGATAGTTGGTTTGGGAGGAACGGGTGGACGGATCGTTTGCGCGTTCAGAAAAACGGTTTTTCAGGAACACCGTAATTTGGAACCCAGAAAGTATGATCCGGCAAAAAATGATTGGTCGCACCCCGCAGCCCATATCGAATACATCTATGTTGACTCGAACAATGTCGATCTCGAAAACAAGAGCAACTGGAAAGTTCTAGGTCAATCCGTGGGCCTGGCACCCGATGGCAAACTTCTCATTTCGGAGGCTGATGTTCAGACGGTTTTAGCTAATTCAACTTCTAGCCCAGGGATTTCTCCTTGGATCGGCGATGAGACTGTTTTGAAACCTATGCTTGCCAATGCCGCTGGGGCTAAAGGCGCAAACCAAATCCGTAGGTTTGGACGATTCCTTTTTGCCACGAAAGTTCGCGATTTCAATGGTCAAATTCAGAAGCTCGTTTCGCGTCTTGAAGACAGAGATCGTGGATCGGGGCGTGCTGGGGTTGCATTCCACATCTGTTGCACATTAGCGGCAGGAACTGGTTCGGGAAGCATCGTTGATGCCGTTTCGCAAATCAGGAAAAATTACAAGGAATCGAGTCGGTATCCGATCTACCTTTATGTATTAGTCACCGACAAGCATACCCAAGCCAACACAGGTAACTTCTACTCAAACCAATATGCGGCTCTGTCAGAGCTAAATGCTTTAAAACTAGGCAAGTTTCGCCCCCACGATATCGGGGCTGTTTCGCCGACGACTTTGGAAACAAAAGATCCCTACCAGCAGTGCTATCTCATGACGGCTGAGAACGAACAGGGCGATACAGCTACGCTAGATGAGCAGGAACAGATGGTCGCTGATTTCATTTACCAGAAGGTCGTGGCTCTCAAGGGTGCTCTTCCCGATAAACTCCATAAAGCAGACTCTTTTGAGGACATTTCAAAATACCCTCATGAAAACGGTGAACGGAGTTATTTTTTTGGTGCTTTTGGCGTCAAACGGCTTTTGGTTCCTGAACAAGAGATCGGGGAAAAACTCGCCTACACATTTGCGCACCAGTCGGTTCTCCAGATGCTTTTCAACAACTGGATGCGAGATAGCGGGGGATTCAGCAAAGATCCCGCAAACCGAGATCTTCCTGAAATAGTTGTAAGGCCAGCGAATAACGAGGGTTGGTATCTGACCGACGCCCAACTTAGGCTATCGAAAGATTTTCGATTGCAAGGTGGAGTGGATTGGCCGCATCTTGATGAGGGATGGGGCATCGAATTGGACGGAGATATGTCCGACATCATGGAGACCTACGCCGAGAAAAAGGAACAGTGGTTGCCCCAGATGCGTGATTTAGCCGATAAATATTTCAAGGGCGGTTTTCGCGAGCAGGGCGTGGTTAGTTATTACGAAAAAAAGCGTGAGGTAAAACTCGAGTATGCCCGTGAAATCAGGGGCAAAATTGAGAATGATCTTTTCGGCAAATGGAGAGGCGGCGAGGAATCCATGCACGATATCGGGAGGACGATTGAGGCGATACTCTCGAACTTGGACGACCGGAAGAAAGGGGTGGATCAGCAAATAGCCTACAAGAAGAAGGAAGAAGACGATGCGTCTGAATTGATAAGCAGATGCGAAGATGAATGGGCAAAAATCGGTTTTCTGACCGACCTATTTGGCAAGTCGCAGAAAGTTTTTGCATCCTACACTTCCGCTCTCAAACGATATTATATTGCCCGCACTGAAATCGTTGCCATGGAGTTCTCTAAAGACCTTATCGCGCAGGTCATTACCGAGCTGACAGGAATGAATACACAGATCACGCAATGCAAAAAAGTTCTTGATGCAGCAGCTAAGTCGTTCAGTGATGCTATTGCGTGCCGATGCAATTCAAACGAAACAGCGAACTTCAAAAGCAAACTTGTCCGGCTCATGGAGCCAGACAAAATCCATGGGACAATCCATCGGCTTTCGACTGATCTACAGATTCAGAAAAAACAGATTCAGGAGGCTCGCGACAAGATTTGCAAAGAGTTGGGCTCCACCCAGCCCACCTTCACTATTTTTGCTCAAAAAATGAAAGAAAATACCTTTTTCGACATTTTGAGCGAAGTGTGTGATAGTTCTGCTCTTCGAGAGCACGATACACTGTTTTTGAATCAGGGAATAGATGTCCACCGCATTTTGGGCATGAACATCATCGAAAAATTAAACGAACAATACGGTGGCATTTCGGAATCTTTGCAAGACAACATGCAGACTCTTATAAGGAGCGCAGCGTCCTACATGTCATTCGATGGACAACAGACCCAACCATCTGTCCAACTCAAAGACCCGAATGCGCCCAATATGCCGTTGGGATGCATCGTGGTTCTGCTTCCGAAGTGCGACCATCTCAAAGACTTCCGAGATGAGCTGAAGAGAATTTTCGAGAAGGCGATCAGTGGTTCTCAGTCTGTTCAAGTGGTGGACAGCGATCACAATCCCAACGAAATCACTATTTTGAGCATCAGATATTGGTTTCCTCTGCGGTTCATCAAACCATTGGTCAAGGTGAAGGAATCTTATGACCAGGCTATTCGCTCAAAAGAGAAAGAGGCTGTTCACCAGATACACCTGCAAAACCACCGGTCTCCTGTCGAAGGCGTGCGTCTCCAGTCGGGTTACGGGACGCTCCCAGACCTTTTCCTGATGGACACAGAGACTGCCCGCAAACACGCGGCTCCAGTCGCCCTCTTGGCTTCCGCCATGGGGCTAGTGCGATGCCAAAAAAATCCAGACACTGGACTCGAATCTCTCTATTTTGCTGAGAGGAATGAGTCTGGTCGTGCTCTGACGACACCGATTGATCTGGGTGTCACCCATTGGCATGAGATGATTGCAAAAGTCTCTCCCGAGCACGCTGAAATGATGGATGAATCCGTTAAAAAACATATTGAAGAAGGTCAGTATAAGAACCAAGATAAAAAAATTGAACTACTGAAACTGCTCGACTCAATACTTGACCAAGTTTATGAGCAGAGAGGTAAAAACGATCTGGACAAGATCTATATCAGGTGCATGGAAGCAGTCGAAGAAGCTAAGTTGCGGATAAAGTGATATTATGGGTGAGATAAAATATTATCGTTGCGATAACCGGGCTAGGTGCAAGCTTGCCCAAGAGAGAAAAACCATCGAAATAGGTGGTGGTAAAACGCATGATTGCCCATGCAAAGACCCCGAGTGTGAGAAAAAACTTAGGGAGATACCCAAGCCTTCTAAGGGGATTCCGAAGAAT
Organism: bacterium; assembly: GCA_020049135.1. Classification (GTDB taxonomy): domain Bacteria; phylum Verrucomicrobiota; class Verrucomicrobiia; order JADLBR01; family JAIBCM01; genus JAIFLJ01. The sequence continues at coordinate 5,212 of JAIFLJ010000061.1, forward strand.
GTTTTGATTCTCGCTGGGGGTGCTATTTTGTTGTGTATTTTGATTTACGGTGTCACCTGTTTTTTGCCCAAAGGAACGGGATGTGACAAGCCGCCCCAAACTATCGAAGCTGAACTCGAAGCGATCTGGCCGTGGTTGAAAAAATGATCCGTATGACCGCGAAAAAAAAGATTTTGCTGTTTGCTCCTCTCTTGCTGTTAGGTCTTTCTTCGTGCTGGGAATCGGATCAGCAGAAAGATTTAAATTTGAGAAAACAGCAGGTTTTAGAACGGTCTGAAGCCATTACTGAACTAAAGCGGCAAAAGGTGGCTAAAGAAGGTGAACGGGGTTATTTGCTGAACAAAGATACCGCCGACATTGCCCGTAGGGAAATTATACAGAGAGAAAATGTTGATAGAAAAATATTTTTTGGACACTTGGCTGGCAAATACGGCGTTAGCACAGAGGATGTTGCCAAGGTTTTTGCTGAAAAAGCCAAGTCTGCGGATGTGCAATAAAGGCAGTCCATCACACATATTTTTTGATTTCTTCAATGTTCGCTTACTGGGGATTAGTCATTATGAAAAAATATTTCAAAACAATCTTGGGCACAGCGTTTTTGCTGGCTGTTACATCGGCGTGTTTTGCTCTGGATCAAGCGATAGTAGAAAGAGTCAATGCAAGGATGGGAGATGTCGCAAGAATTAAAAACTCTGGATTAGCATGGGAGTCGGATAACGGCTACCTCGTAACGGCGGATGATCTTGCGCAATCAGATAAGGAGATTGTATTAAAAGAAAACGATGACCGCAGGTTGCTTTTTAAACAGATCGCGGAAAATAAAGGGATCACTGTCCAAGATGTAGAAAAAACATTTGCTGAGCGTGCAGTGGTGGCTACTCCACGGGTATCAAAGACTCCTAGCAACACTCCTGTTTCTCCCGTTGTAACGAATCCGCTGCCCACCAAGCCAATTTCCACTAAGCCTGTGCAGGGCAGGACAGCTTCATTGCCGTTAAAGGTTTTGGCTAAACCGATGGCTTCAGTTTATACAAGCCCGAGTAAAACATCCGCTAAAGCCAGAGAAAAAGTTCCAGCTTTTAACACTTACTATGTGTACACAAAAGATGGCGAAGGTGATTCTGCATGGTATGAAGTCGGCGAGGATAACCGGGGTCAGAAAAAAATCGGATGGATGTCTGGGGCGGATGTCGTGGAATGGAAGCAAAATTTGTGCGTCCAGTTCACACACCCAGATGGGCGGGATCCTGTTCTTTTTTTTCATGAGCGCACACCGTTGGAAGAGATGCTGTCATCTTCTGATTCAGATCGCAGAGCAAAGGCCAAACAGCTTTACGCCACAGTGAACAGCGGCGAAATCCTTCCGACATCGTTTCCTGTGAAAAGCATGGAGCCTAGGAGAGGTGTCAGCGATAAAGAACTAGCCTTCTGCCCTATTGTTGATTTTAAAGAGGTGGAAGTAGGCGGGCGCGAAGCCCGGCTCTTGAAACTTGCCGCAGTGAGCAGGCGGCGCGGCGCATCCCTTTTGACCGACACAAAATCCAGAACCATACTTACCACAGGGACAGACTACGGTAAATCAGGTGATGCCAAAATTGATTTGGTTTTTGTCATGGACTTGACCCGCAGCATGGGCCCTTTTGCAGACCGCACCAAAGAGATGATGGTTCAAGTGGCAAAAAAAATAGGTGCTAATCAGCAGGTCAATGATGCGATAAGATTTGGTTTTTGGGGATTCCGTGACAACACAGAAAAAGTTCCGGGATTGGAGTTTGTAACACGCAATTACACGCCGCAGTTGCAGCGTGCCAGCGAGTTTCAAGCCACGCTTGCACAAGTCAAAGAGACCAAGGTGGACAGCCTTGATTTCTGCGAAGATGTTTTTGCAGGAATTGCTGATGCGGTAGAAAATACAGCGTGGCGTGAAGGTGCTATGCGGTATTTGGTTTTGGTGGGTGATGCTCCTGGACGGAACCCTGGCGAGAGCGATCTAGATTTGTGCGGGAAGGGTTTTCAGAAAATTGAAGGGACGGCAAGAGGTATGGATGCTGAGACTTTGCGCGGCTTAGCGAATTCCAAGAGCGTTTATGTGACATCAATCTATCTGAGGGCGAGCAAATGGGATGCTTACGCGGAAAATGGCGAACGGCAGTTCAGGATTCTAGCCAGAAATCCCAATGGAGAGAATTTTGTTTCCGTAGTAGGCGGCGAGGGTAAATACGGCAAAATTGCAGATGCCCTAGGCAACCAGATAGTTGCACTGACTGGCAAAGCTAAAGATCAAACTTTGAATCCCAGTGATCTTGTCAGCAAAAGCTTACCCAATGTCCCAGTGTCTGATGATTCATCGGCTACAGATGCGGGGATGCAGTTGGCCAACAACATGTTTCGTGGTGCTGTCGTGCAATCGCTTTCTAGAAAAGGAGAGCCTCTTGCTCCATCTGACATTACTGCTTGGGCACTGGACAAGGATTTTACAGACCCATCTAGACCATCTCTCGATGTTCAGATTTTTCTGACAAAGAACCAGTTGGATTCATTGCGTAGAGTGATGGATCAGGTTTTGAATGCAGGTATCAGGCAACAAGTTTCAGGAGATGAATTTTTTTCGAACCTTCAAGCAGTCGTGGCCACGGCGGCCAACGCCCCAGAGCAAATTGATCGCGCAGCTAACTTGGCTAAAACAGGGTTGCTCCCAGATTTTCTAAAAGACCTTCCTTACAGGAGCAGGTTGATGGCCATGAGCAACGATTCTTGGGGTGCTCTTTCTGCGGACGCTCAAGACCGTTTGCTCAAGGGCGTAGAGTCGAAAATCAATTACTACAGAAAAATTCATGATGACCCCTCAAAATGGCAAGCGTTGAACGAAGGCGATGATGCCGACAATCATGTGGCACCTATTCCTTTAGACCAGCTTCCTTGATCAAGTTATGTCACCAGCTTACTTGATCAGCGACCTTCGCCAAGTCAGGGAAAAGGCTGGTTTTAGGTTCGAACTCCAAGTGGATTCGCTGGAGATAGCGCAGGGACAATTTATCGCGGTAGTCGGCCCTAGTGGCTGCGGTAAAAGCACTTTACTGGATATTTTAGCACTGGCCTCTGCCCCTCAAAAGGCAGCCCGTTTTGAGATTGGTGTCGGAGAGGAGCATTGCATCAAACTTACGGGCAAATCCGCAGCAGGTCTTGCGGTAATCCGACGGGATTTTCTCGGCTATGTCCTGCAAGTGGGTGGGTTGTTTCCGTTCTTGTCTGTTGCCGATAACATTCTTCTTCCCAGAAGGCTCAAAGGATTGTCTGCGCGGATGTCTGACATCACTGGTTTGGCTAAAGAGTTGGGCATATCAGAACATCTCAAGAAAAAACCCGCCTACCTTTCTGGAGGCCAACGCCAGCGTGCCGCTATCGCTAGGGCGATGTCCCATGAACCCAGTATAGTTCTTGCCGATGAGCCCACAGGAGCGGTGGACAAGATTACAGCCCAAGCCATTTGCAGCCTTCTCAAAAAAACGGCCTTGGCTCGTGGCACAACGGTGGTCATGGTCACACATGATGAATCTCTCGTTGGGCAGATAGCTGATAGGCGTTTTACATTTAAACTTGAAAGCGGTGCATCCGGCATCATTTCTCGGCTGGTGGAGTCTCGGCTATGAGAAGGAGAAGTTCATTTTTAGTGCCGTGGCATTTGGCATGGGCTGACCTCTCTCACGAGTGGATCATGAGCCTTTGCATGATACTTGCACTCTCTGCCGTAGTTTCTCCTCTACTGCTCGTCATGGGGCTGAAGCATGGCACTGTGGACACACTCCGCTCGCGTTTGCTAGATGACCCGCGCAACCGCGAGATAAGGCCAAAAACAGCCGTTTCTTACGATTCGGCATGGTTTGAAAAAATCAACTCTTTGCCAGAAACGGGTTTTATCATTCCGTCCACTAGGATGCTTTCGGCGAGCGTTACGCTCAAGGCCAAAAAGAGCGGGCGCACGGTCTCTGCCGACCTTTGGCCTACACGCGAGGGCGACCCGCTTCTGGTGGACAACAAGTCCGTAGTGCCTGACCGTGGAGAAGCGACATTATCCGAGTCTGCAGCCGAGGCACTTGATGTTGTCAGCGGCTCTGAAATTGAAGTGGTGGTGAGCCGAACAGGAGCTGCTGGCCTAAATGAGGTTGCCCGTGCCACTCTCCGTGTTGTATCGGTGGCACCACAGAGGGCGGCTCAGATTTCAGTTGCTTTTGTCCCATTGAATTTTCTTGACGCGGTCGAACGATACAAGGATGGCGGTGCCGTTGCTGAATTAGGCTGGCCTGGAAGCACGCCCAAGGTCAAACCTGTTTTTGACGGAGTATGGATTGCTGGAGACGAAAAAATAGATGAGTTAGAAAAATCCCGTTTGATAAACCAAACGGGCTGGAGTGTTCTGGACGAGTCTCCAAAGGAAAAACCCATGCCAGATCACGGACGCCAACACATCTATTTGCTCAAGTGCGAGCAGTCGCCCTCTGGCGAGGATAGTTTCATAGCCGTAGCGGATGTTTTGCGCGGACGCGGGTTCACACTATACCCATTTATCAGACCCATAGAAGCTCGACAAGATGGCAAAAGTGTTAAGGTTTTCCCAAGAGTGCTAACGCCATATTCAGAGGATTTTTTTAAGAAGCAATTTGATCGGACTTTGATGCTAAAAAGTGGGCAGACTAAAGAAGTAGTGCTCTCCGTGGGAAGTGGCGATTGTTCTGTTTATATCCCTTTTGTTACCGGAATTGATTCAGGGCAATCAAACGCTGTGGAAGCAGATGTTTTCGTTATGGGTGTTCTGCGACAGGCCGCGTTGCGTCCTACTAAGTGGGAGCCTGTTGGGAAAAATCTCCTTCTTGTCAGGATGGGCTATGCTGGTTTCAGGCTATACGCTAAAAAGCTTGAAGATGTTGCCGTATTACAGAAAACATTTGAGTCGCAAGAGATCGGCGTGATCACGCAATCGGAGCGGATACGGGATGTGGTCGAGATGGACAAGAAGCTCACATTCATTTCCATGCTGGTCGGGGGCGTGGGTGGTATAGGTGCTATTGCAGCTCTTGCAGCAAGCCTTGCTGGTGCTGTGGAGCGGAAACGGCGGTATGTGGGAGTTTTGCAGTTGCTCGGCGTTTCATCGGGACAGGTTTTACAGTTTCTTTTATGCCAGAGCATTTCCCTTGTCGCTGCCGCACTCATCCTTTCATCCGCAGTTTTCTGGGGCGGGGCGTGCTTCATTGACATGGTTTTTGCAAAATCGCTTGCAGACGGAGAGAGCTTTTGCAGGATTTCTCAGGAAATGTGGTGTATTACTGCCATCGTCAGCATTGGGCTCGCTCTCCTAGCTTCGCTTTTTGCTGGATTCAAGGCGATGCGTATAGAACCATCCGATGCCATCCGAGATGAATAACCTAAGCCAGAGACAAGAGTTTTGAACCACAGATGAACACTGATGGACACTGATGGACACTGATGGACACAGATGATTAACGGTGAAAGGCAAGCCTACATGTCTTCTAGTTTTAGAACAAGCAGTTGTGTCACGGGATTAAAAAATCTTGCTCATTTTGCGCAGGATTTAAACGGTAATGGACTAATCTGCCGAACGATGAAATTAGCATTTTTTATCTTCTGTGGAACCATGCTAACACTCTGCTCTGCTTGGTCAGCCGATTTCTCTCTCCCTTTGCCGAGTGGTGAGAAAATGGAGTTTCAGGCGGTGGCTGTGGGCAAGGCTGGAGAGAGCGGCATGGCGGTGAATGATGTGGAGCTTGGCGAGCCGCCACAGACGGAACGGATCATCGGACTACTCCCGATGCCAGACGCGGGCCAGGCTGGCTTCTACCTCGGCAAATGCGAGGTGATTTCCGGGCAGTATGCTGCGGTGATGGGGGAGAAGATGCCCGATGCCAAAGATCGCGATTTGCCCCAGACCAAAATCACTTACGCCAATGTTGTGCAGTTCTTGGAGAAAGCGAACGGATTGCTGAAATCATGTTCCACCGCTCCGAAAGGGAAGGGGACTTCTGTGGTCCGACTGCCAACTGAGCAAGAGTGGGAGTTCGCCGCCCGAGGTGGCAATAAGGTTGGTCGAGAAACTTTTCGCAAGAGCCATCCGTATCCTTCCGATCTCTTGCAGAAATACGAGTCGTTTAGCGGCCCCACATCATCGTACGGCAAGCTCAAGGCAGTAGGAAAACTTTTGCCTAATTTACTTGGGTTGTACGACATGCTTGGGAATGTAAGCGAAATGACAGCGACAACCTATGAGCATAATGGCTACCGTGGCGGGCAACTGCTGCGCGGTGGAAACTTTCGTTCGCCCATAGAAGAACTGTCTGTCACTCTCAGGACAGACAGCGGAGACAAACCATCCGATTCTACCGGGTTCCGGTTGATGATGACAGCAGAACTGACCGTCCAGCAGAAGCGGGTGCTGGAAAAGATGCCCCAGATAATTGTATCGTCTGGCCACCCTAAAATGGGAGAGAAAGTGGGGCTAGAGAACAACAAAAAAGAAGAGGAAATTAGGCGCAAAGAAGAAGAAATCAGGCAGAAGGAGATGGCGTTAAAAGAGAAAGAACAAAAGATGGTTTCTGAGCAGGAGAGGTTGGAAAGAGAACTACTCAAACGGGAGGAAGATGCCAAATTTAAAATTCCATCATCCGTCATCTTGCCGCCTCTACCAGGCATAAACATTTCAAAGGTGAATAAACAGGGTGAAGGACGGGCCGTCAATGATGGCGAAAAAGGAAATTTCACCAACAGCCTTGGGATGAAGTTCGTGAGAGTGCCGGGGGTGGAAGGGATGTTCAGCGTGTGGGAAACGAGGGTGCAGGATTTCGAGGCGTTTGTGAGGGAGACGCGCTACGATGCCACGGCGGGATGTTACACGCTCGGCAAGGATCAATGGAAACAGAGAGGGGAGAGCTGGAAAACCCCCGGGTTCGCACAAACTGGGGGACACCCCGTCTGTGGTGTGAGTTGGGAGGATGCGCAGACTTTCTGCGAATGGCTGACGGAGAAGGAGAGGCGAGAAGGTAAGATCAAACAGAGCCAGCGTTATCGTCTGCCCACGGATGCTGAGTGGAGTAAGGCGGTGGGAGAGGGCAAATATCACTGGGGCGACCAGTGGCCGCCGCCTAGGGTGGCTGGTAATTACGGTGGGGAAGAGTCGAAAGATGGTAGGTGGCCTGATAATTTTCGGGTCATTTCTGGTCACAGGGATGACTTTGCACGGACAAGCCCTGCAGGGAGTTTTTCGCCAAACCAGTTTGGGCTGTATGATATGGGCGGGAATGTATGGGAATGGTGCGAGGACTGGTATAGGAGAGAGATAAACAGGGCTGAGCTGAGAAGTGAGTATTCATTTTTGGATAACGATGGCGGTGGACGAACCTGTCGTGTTTTGAGAGGTGCATCATGTCTTGATAGCCCTCCTGGCTACTTGATGTCTTCAACCCGCCTCAACGATCCTCCAAATGCTCGTTATGCCAACATCGGTTTCCGTTGTGTATTGAATGATGAGCAAAATAATTTAAATATCACATTAAACTCGCCGCTGGGATCGAGCGACCAGTCGCCAGATAGCCCTGAGGCGCAGTTCCAGATTGGCTTGAAATACTACGAGGGTCGCAATGTAGCCAGAGATTATGCCGAGGCTGTCAGATGGTTTCGCATGGCGGCAGTGCAGAGCCACGCAAAGGCTCAGTCCAAGTTGGGGCAGTGCTACTATAGGGGCAGGGGAGTAAATAAAGATGATGCCGAAGCGTTCCAATGGAACATGAAGTCCGCCCTTCAAGGCGATGCTGAAGCGCAAGCAAATGTGGCTGGGAGCTACACATACGGGATAGGTGTCACCAAGAATGAAAAGGAAGGAATTAAATGGTTGCAAAAAGCCATAGACCAAGGCTCTCCAAAAGCAAAATTTCTTATGGGACTTTACTTCGAAAATGGCAGGGGTGTAGCGAAAAACAAAAGCGAAGCGGAGAGATGGTGCGGGCTATCATTTGAAGACCTTCTTAAACTGGCAAACGAAGGAGACGACGAGGCTCAAAACTTAGTCGGATGGGGTTACATAAAAGGATTGGGGATATTACAGAATCATGTTGAAGCCGTCAAATGGTTCCGCAAATCGGCTGATCAAGACTTTGCCGATGCTCAAAATAATCTGGGAGCTTCCTACCTGCGTGGTGAAGGTGTTGGGATGGACAAAGCTGAAGCGGTTCGTTGGTATCGCAAAGGGGCAGAGCAAGGTGATGCAGGTGCTCAATCCAACTTGGGAGTTTGTTTTTTAGAAGGAACAGGCGTTCCGGTGAACAAAGCCGAAGCAGTTCGATGGTTCCGCAAATCGGCTGAACAGGGGAATCCGGTAGCGCAACTTCATTTAGGCTTCTGCTATGCCAATGGGGAAGGAGTAGCTAAAGACAAGGCCGAGGCAGTTCGGTGGTATCGCAAGGCGGCAGAACAAGGCAATGCGGTTGCACAATTCAATTTAGGAACTTGCTATGCTAGAGGAGAAGGAACAGCCAAGGATAAAGCTGAGGCGATTCGTTGGTATCGCAAAGCGGCCGGTCAAGGGGTTGAGGATGCTAAGAAAGAACTTCAAAAACTGGGATATTAGACCCCACTCGATTTTAAAAGTATGGGTGTTCATGACGAGTCTTGTCAGATGAAAAAACAGTTCGTGCTACTACTTGTCTTGCTGACTAGCCAATGCTATTCATCTGATTTCACTCTCCCTCTGCCGAGTGGTGAGAAAATGGAGTTTCAGTCCGTGGCAGTGGGCAAGGCTGGAGAGAGCGGCATGGCGGTGAATGATGTGGAGCTTGGCGAGCCGCCACAGACAGAGCGGATCATAGGACTACTCCCGATGCCGGACGCGGGGCAGGCAGGTTTTTACTTGGGTAAATACGAGGTGACTTGTGGGCAGTATGCTGCGGTGATGGGAGGAGAACCGCCTGCTGCCAACGAAAAAGATCTTCCTAAAACCAAAGTTACCTATACAGAAATTCTCCACTTCATCGAAAAAGCCAACGGACTCGTCAAATCCTCTGCGGGTCTTCCAAAGGGAAAAGGCGGAACCACCCTCTGCCGCCTTCCGACCGAGCAAGAGTGGGAGTTTGCGGCGAGGGGAGGGAAGAAAGTTTCCACCGAGGCGTTCGCAAAGTCTCTCCCTTATTCTTCCGATCAACTTCTGAAATCCGAATGGTTCGGCGGGCCGACATCCTCGCACGACAAGCCCAAGCCTGTCGGGGGATTATCGCCTAACCCGCTTGGATTGCACGACATGCTGGGGAATGTGAGCGAGATGACGGGAACGACCTTTGATGAAAACGGATACCATGGAGGGCAAGTTTTACGCGGCGGAAATTTCCGTTCTGAAAAAGGAGAAATATCGGTCTTCTATCGCACGGACGGTGGGAATAAAGCGTCCGAATCAACGGGGTTCAGGCTCATGCTCACGGCGGATCAGACGGTTGAACAAAAGAGGGTATTAAAAGCTAGGATATCGACAGGCAAAACACCCGTGCCGCCCGCTAGAGATGTAGTGGCCGACCAGAAGGCGGAGGATTTGAAGAAAGCACAAGCCGACCTCGAACGGCAAAGGGAGGAGCTTCACGCTCAACAAAAACAGGTCAAGGAAGAACAAGCGAGCATCGAAGCGGAACGAAAGGCGGCAGAGGAGGCCAAGAAGAAGGAAGAGAAAAAAAAGGTCGAACAACTCCGCAGGAAGGAGCCGACAAAGGAACAGATCGAAACTGTTTATAAAGCCCTATTAAAAGAGATCAAATTGACAGGCGGATCAAATCAAGCGATGGATGAATTATATTTTCGTTATGGAAACGCCACCGAAATAACGGGGATATTGTTAGAAAATATTGCGAACGAGTTGCTTTGTCTTGCCGATAAAGGCGACAGAGATGCTAAATATTTCGTATCTAGATACAAGATTTCCCGAAATGATGAGGTGAGCAAAGAAAAATTATATCTGAACAGTCTCGGAATGAAATTCATTCCCGTGCCGAAGACGAATGTTTTATTCAGCGTGTGGGAGACACGGGTGAGAGATTACGATGAATTCGCTAGAGCCACGAGTAGGAAAGTGGAAAAACCTTCTTTTACCCAAAGTTTGGATCACCCAGTCGTTAATGTGAGTTGGAATGATGTCCAAGCGTTTTGCAAGTGGCTGACGGAGAAAGAGCAGAGGGAGGGGAAGATCAAAAGCACCCAAAGCTATCGGCTACCGACCGATGTAGAGTGGAGCATGGCGGTGGGCTTACCCGATGAAGGGAGCGGGACACCGAAAGAAAAAGATCGGAAGATCAAAGGAGTCTATCCGTGGGGAACGCAGTGGCCACCGCCGAGAGGCGCAGGGAATTACGGTCCATCGCTGAATGTGGACAGCTACGAAAATACGACCCCCGTGGGGAGTTTTACGGCAAACCAATATGGACTTTATGACATGGGAGGGAATGTGTGTGAATGGTGTGAGGACTACTATGACAGAAGAAGCGGTTCTCGTGTCCTGCGGGGCGCGTCGTGGTTCATTAGCGTTCCAGGCCTCGCGCGATCCTCGTTTCGCGGCGATGGCGACCCCGGTGACCGCGGCGACTTCCTCGGGTTCCGTTGTGTGTTAGTGAACGAGTCTCAATCGCCAGAAGTTAGTTCTTTGCATGACATCCGCCAAAAGGCTGAAGCTGGGGATGCCATCGCTCAGCTTAATATGGGGATCCGCTACGGCAAAGGTGAAGGTGTGGCCCAGGACTGGGTAGAAGCCGCAAAGTGGTTTCGCAGAGCTGCCGAGCAAGGCGATAAAGCCGCCATGCGAAATCTTGGTCTCTGCTACGAAAACGGCAAAGGCGTTCCTCAAAACGAAGAGGAAGCCAAAAAATGGTATAAAAAAGCGGGACTCCTCTAGGAGTTTTCCACAAGATCATTTTAAGGGGCAGCGCTGTTAGACTGAAAAATGTTTGTTGAAAAAATAAAATCGTGAAAAATAAATCGAAAGTTCTATGACCAATCATAAAAATATTCCTAAAATCGCATTTGGCGTGTTCTTTATTTTGGGAGCGGCACTGATAATTTGGGGAAAACATTTAGATAATCCGAACTGGTTGCTCACTTTCTCCCCAGCAGGTTTAATGCTGGTTTATGCCTCTATGGGTCGTATTCCTTCGGTATCGCAGGATGACGAGTTTGGCGACAATCTTTACTTTCTCGGTTTTATCTACACGATGCTGAGCCTTGGGTTTGCACTCTACTTCAACGACCCCTCTAAGGGCGACTTCACTTCGCATTTTACCCAAAATCTGGCAGTCGCTTTATCAACGACAATTTTGGGCATCTTTTTGCGCGTTATTGTCTCCAAACAGCCTTTTGATCCGGAGAAGTGCGAGGAAGAAACGAAAAAAAAATTAAACGAAGCGGCATCGGATATCGCAAAAACTTTGATTGAAACAGTTGCGCAAACCAAAAACCTCTCCATCTCGATTCAACAGCAAATGGAGGAAATGAATAAAACCCATCTCGATATCATGAAACAACGCCTCGACGCTTTTGCGAACGAAGTGAAAGAGATCTCCCATTCGCTCGCCGCATTTAAAGAAACCTCTAACACTCTGGATTTGGCTGTTTCGCGTGTTCAGGGACAGATCACTCGTGTCAAAATTTCACCGTCCGTTTTAGAGGATCAAATGGCCGCTATTTGCGATATTTTAAAAGAAAGCGCAAAGGCGCAAACGGCCTCATTTAAAAAATCATTCAAAGAGAATGCCGACGAACAAGCGAGCTTGTTTAAAACTTCAATGACCAAGCTCAAGGATGCCTCAAACAAGTTGGCTGACGCTCTTGAATCGAATGCGGAAAGATTGGAGAAAACCGACATTGCCTCTATTTTGATCAATGAAAAACTCGACCCTGTATTCCGTAATCTCGCGGAGATATCAAAGGGGATGCAAACCAATATCCGCCAAAGCAACGATGCGTTTCGGGCGGCGGTTGACACCAATCAGCAGTTGCAGGAGTCCAGCAAACAGATGATCGCGACGGTCTCGGATATTTCTTCCCTTTTGGCCAAACAAAATCACCTCCACTCCTCAACGGTCACGAACACACAAAAAGAATTTATTAACCAACTAAATATGACTTGCTCCACAACTGCCGAAATGAAGGTGAAACTTGAACCTGTGTTTAAAAGGATCGAGGATGCCTCCTTGGCTATCCAGTCACACATCCAGCAAAGCAACGAGACGCTCCGATCTGCGGCCAATACGAACCAGCAACTTTTGGAATCTAGCAAACAGATGTTTGAAACAGTCGCCGATACGACCTCTCGCCTCACCGAGCAGAATAAACAGCATTTATCGGAGGTGGCAGACACACAAAAAGAGTTGATCCATCATCTAAAAATCATTCATGCGCCAACAGCAGATGCCTTCTCTTCCGTGAAACCAAACCCATAATCCATCCGTTTCCATGAAGCCAAATCTTACGGACAGGAATCGTTCTTACCGCAAAGGCATGTTGCTGGGGCTAACGACCACCGAGGTGATTATTGTTCTCCTTTTTTGCCTTTTGATGGCTTCAGGAATTGAAGTGGAGCGCCTGAAAAAAAAGATTTCTCCCGAGAGATCTCTCGCCGCCGATCTGGAGAGAGAGACGGGGTTATTCAGTAAACTCTTAGCGGCTATTAAAAATGCGGATCCTCATGCAACCAGCGAAGATGCCATCCACAATCTAATCGAGGCGATCCAAGATAATCCTGCAATCGTCTCTTCAAAAACTTCCGACCGTGATAAGTTATTCAGCAAATTCCTCAAGGCTATCCAAGAGGCGGATACGGAAACAACCCTCGAAAACGCCCTTGTCAACTTGGCGGAAAGGGTTCAAAAGAACCCCTCTATTCTAAAAGGGGCGGATGAATCTCCCCCCTCTCTCTGGCCCCCATTTATCCCTTTGAGCGAAACCGAAGGATACGAATTCTCGATGGGGAGCGGAGAGCTGAAACCTGATTTCGAAGACTCTCTAAAAAATATAATTGCCGAAAAACTTGTCGCCAGAATCGGAGAGTATAAGACGGACATCGTTGAAGTGATCGGGCACACGGACGAACAACCCATTCTTCGCGAGACCTCTAACTTGGACAAAAAACTGATCGGATGCTTCAACGGTAAAATCGGACCGAGAGAACTCAAACCGAACGATAATGTCGGCTTGGGAATGGTGCGTGCGGTGGCCGTAGCAAGATCCCTTTGGGAAACAAAAAAATTTGGTCATGTGAGGATTCTCCCACTGAGTGCGGGACAACTGATCGAACCCGTTGACAAACCGGCATCGGGTGAGCGTGATGGCGATATTTCGTCGCGCAGGCGCATCGAAATCCGTCTTCGCCGTTCGACGCAAGCCGACAAGAACAAGTGAACGCCCCGACGGAGAAATTTCCGATTGAAATGGCAGAAAACGGCTTGCACGAAGATGGGGATATTCTACTGTCGGCTCCATGCCCGCCGAGAATACCGTCAGGATCAAGAGCGACGATGCCCTGTTCCGCGCTTCTTTCAGCAAACCCGCTCTCGCCGTCCATCTGGTGCGTTCGCTTCTCAACCCCGACATTGCCAGTCTCCTGGACTGGAAATCGCTCAAGGTCGAGTCCGTCCCAGGCATCAGCGGGGGTTTGCGCGAGAATCGTGCCGACTTGGTCTATTGCGTGCGCTTCTTGAAAAAAGATGCCGAGCTGAGGCTTTTCATCGCTTTGGAACACCAGAGCCGACCTGACCGATGGGCGGTCTATCGGTTGTTGGAATACGAGATGCTGATCTGGAAACAGTGGCGGAGCCAGAAAGCGTCCAGCAGGTGCTTGCCCGTCATCGTCCCGATGATCGTCTATATCGGCAAGTCGCCTTGGAACGCCCCGCGCAAGCTCGGCGAGCTGATGGCGGCGCCCGAGGTGGTGTTGGAAAAGTTGAAAGGGATATTGCCCGAGGCGGGGTATCTGTTGGCGGATCTCAGCCCGAAGGTTCACGGGAAACTGCCCGAAGACCCGCTGTGCCGTGCTATTTTGAGGGTGATGCAGTCGGCGAAAGCTGGGAGGTTGGAGGAGGAGATTCCAGAGATATTCAAGGAACTGGCGGAGCATCCCAAGACGGAAGAGTATCGGCAGACGATGAGCCATCTTTACGAATCAGGGCTACTTCATCTGGAGAAGTAACACTAACGAGATGATTACGATTTGAGAAAATGACTGGACGCCCACGGTTTTTGGAGTTAAGCTCTGGAGCATGATCAACATCCAAGGTGAGAGGGAACCCGATTTGCT
>JAIFLJ010000074.1 GCA_020049135.1 bacterium
GCGTGAGCGCGAGCGCACTGCGTCCTGGCGTCTCGTTGAGCATCTTTAAAAACTCATGTCTCGGCAGCTTCGCTACCACCGAAGGTTCGGATGTTACCGCCCCAGTGCTACGAGCCATGCCATCAATCGCCCCCATTTCACCAAAATAATCGCCCTCACCCACTACGGCCATGACGCGTGATTGCCCATCATGCAGTGCTTTGAACAGCTCAATGCGTCCTTGCAAGACTACGCAAACGCTGTCTGGGGAGTCCCCCTCACTGAATAGGAGAGTTTGAGCAGGGAGTTTTTCAATGATCACATTTTCCATCAAGCGGCCTGCGTCCGCTGCTTCAAAGCATTTAAAAAACCGATGCTCAGACATTTCCATGCGAGCGATGGTAGCTTAAAATACCACAAAATCAACCATTCACTTCAGGTAAATGTTGAAGTGCTAAAAATGGCCTCATCACAAAAGATTGGTTATGGAGGCAGTTGGAAGGTGAGGTCACGGGTTGTTTCCGTTGCCTTGAACAATTTAAGAAAGTTGCTCACCACTCTATCTCAGCTTCTTTACCCCAATTTGTTTACCTTTTTTTAAATCACTTTATCCCAACATCTTTATGTTTTCTCGCCAATCGCCCTAGGGTGGCTCTGAAAAGCCATAAAAATAAACAAAGAAAACATTTGAGAAATACAAAAAATGGACGATAAGTCTATTATGGCGGTAGGAGTGGTTTAATGAGGAGACATGAAATATGAAAGCGTATTATTCGATGGTAACTGCTCTGGTAGCAGGGCTGGTAAGCGTGTTTGCGTGCTACCTGTGCTGGAGTTTGAATATGTTGCTGGTGGATAAAGTGCCAGTTTCGCTACATATTACTACAGCAGTTGTAATGTGTGTGATAAGCGGTGGCACCATGATGACTTTTAATAGGTTGCGCAGGCAGATGCCTGCCGCAGTTGAAGCATCCGATGACGGGAGCCGTCTCCGCGAAATAAAAGCTGCGCAAGTCATAAGTGTGAGTGCCCCGTCATCGCAGGGCGTTCACGCTATCTGGTTCGGCAAAAATTGATTGCTGTTCGTTCAGCTCTCATTTTTTCATCCTGCAGCAATGCTTTTTTGCTGTGAGCTAAAATTCATGCTTTACTTTGTTGTTCGCCCCTCTTTTATGGGTTTAAACAAACAACAAAAGAGGGTTTATGACCATCGGGAATCAGATTACAATTAATGTCGTCATTACGGCAGTTTTGCTAGCGGGTTTAACTGCATATACGGAATTTGAGTTCAACAAAATTCATAAAAATTCTGAAATACTCATAGAAGACTGCATACCGAGCACAGAACACGCCAATAAGATAGAGGAAAATGCCCTTAAAATATATGCTGCACTGCAACGGTGCGTTATTTCAACATCCCCAGAGGATTTTGATGCTGCCAAGAAAGAACTTAGCACATACAGAGAGCAAAACAACGCAGTTACCCGCGGCTACCAAGCTATGCTTGCCAACATGCCGGAAAAAAAAGTGCTTTTCGATGTGGTGATTGAGAAGCTTGCGAAGTGTCGGGAAGCACAGGACAAAGTATTGGCACTTTGTGAAGCTGGCAATAAGAGTGAAGCTGCTGTTACAACAGCAACGGTTGCTCGTCCAGCTTTTAACGCGCTTGAACAAGCGATACAGGCGTTGTTGGTTTTGAATGTCCGCGAGATAGGTTCCGCATCAAACAATATAAAATCTACTTTGGTTGGAGCCGAAAGAGGTGTGATCATTATTTCTGTGCTGCTTTTTGTCATCAACGCTGGTGTTGGCCTGATTACTGTATTGAATACAAACCGCGTCCTGCGCCATGTCTCTTCCACACTTGATGAAAACTCTAACAATGTAGCTTCCGCCGCGTCTGAAATAGCATCGTCAAGCCACCAGCTCGCCGATGGCGCGAGCCAGCAGGCTGCCGCTTTGGAAGAGACATCGGCCTCGATGGAGGAGATGGCCAGCATGATCAAACGCAACTCCGAAAACGCTCAGTCTGGACACGACAAGGCGATGAGCGCGCACAAGGCGACCGAGCAAGGGGCATCCGACATGCTCGCACTTATAGCAGCCATGAGCGAGATGTCCAAAATCATCAAGTCCATTGACGAAATAGCCTTCCAGACCAACATCCTCTCGCTCAATGCCGCCGTGGAAGCTGCGCGTGCCGGCGAAGCGGGTGCTGGATTCGCTGTGGTGGCCGATGAAGTTCGCAGTCTCGCCCGCAGGAGTGCAGATGCGGCCAGCGAAACAGCTTCACGCATTGAGCAGGGTGTAAAGCTCACAGAAAAAGTGAAAAACAGCCTAGATGAACTCGTTCAAGAGATGAAGGAGGTGGACAGCCTCGTGGCAGAAATTGCCTTAGCTTCAAAGGAGCAAGCGCAGGGGATTGACCAAGTGAACATGGCTATCGGGCAAATGGATCGCACGACGCAATCAACGGCGGCAAACACGGAGGAAACTGCCAGTGCATCCGAAGAGCTGCGGGCACAGTCAGTCGGACTGAATGAGGCCGTCCAAGAACTCATATCACTCGTAGGGCGCAAAGGGGCGACTGTCCACTCAGTGAAGCGTGAGGAAAAAAATATCACGCCTGCAAGCACGCCAGAAGCAGCAAAAACCAAGCCCGTTAAACAGCTTGCAAAAAGTACGGCGTCCAGCCAGAAGCTCAGACTGCCGATGTAGGTCGGCATATTTGCCAGCGCGATTTTGCGCCAGCAGGTATGATTCCATGCAATGATGTCTTATTCTGGCAACTTCACCGAAATAGCCGATGGGCTAGACTGTGGCTCTACAAAAAGAGGAGAGATGGAGGCTGAGGATAAATATCCCAGCCAAACGGCTGCAAGGCAAAGTGTTGTGGAAAGCAAGATGTTGACTCCTACCTTCCACCATTCGCCGTTTCTAGCAAGATCAAGAGTTTGTAAACTCCACGATGAAAATGTGGTGTAGCCACCGCAGATTCCGAGCATGAAAAACATCCTGAAAGATTGTGATGCTGCGGCGTCCCATCGTCCACCCGCAGAGGCCAGAGCGGCTAGAAAGCCTATTACAAACGAACCAGTGACATTTACGAAGAGAGTTCCCCAAGGAAAGGATTCGCCAGCTCTTTGTGCGATCAGGCTCGATGCCCACCACCGCAATAAGCTGCCTATCCCACCACCTAAAAAAACCATGAGCCCGTTCATGCTGATAAAGTCTGAGGGTGGCATTTTTCTTTATATTGTAAATGCTTTTATATTTGTTTCTTCCTTTAAACGCAACTGCCCACAAGCGGCGTCTATGTTGCCGCCTTTTTCTTTGCGCAGCGTAACGCGTAGGCCGCGTTTCTGCATTGTCTCGCAAAATCGTTCTATTTTATCTTCTGGTGGCTTCCGCCAAGGAAGTCCCTCGACTGGGTTGCACGGGATTATATTTATTTTTGCGTCCACACGCCGACATATCTCTGTCAGCTTTGATGCTTGTTCTGGCGTGTCGTTGAGGCCGTCTATCAATATGAACTCGAATGTTATGAGTCGCCCTTTTTTCTCTTGGTAAAAGACGCAGGCTGAGACCAGCTCTTCCAGCGGGTGTTTTTTGTTTATAGGCATCAGTTGCGAGCGGACTTCGTTGGTCGCGCCGTGCAGCGAGATGGCCAAGCCTATTTGCAACGGCGACTCGGCCAGCATTTTTATTTTGGGAGCGAGGCCGCATGTGGAGACTGTCAGATGCCGCGCCCCTATGCCTATGCCCCATGGAGCGTTGATGATTTGCAGTGAGCGAAGGAGTGCGTCGAAGTTGGCCAAGGGTTCACCCATGCCCATGAAAACCAAGTTTTGAATTTTTTCGCCCGAATGTTTTTCGGCAGCCAAAACCTGCGCCACGATTTCGCCCGCTGTGAGGTCGCGCTTCCAGCCGCCTAACCCGCTCGCGCAAAAATGGCATCCGTATGCACACCCGACTTGGGTGGAGACGCAGAGCGTGCGGCGATCTGCCGTTTCGCCGTAAAGCGCGGGGGAAGCAGGTATGAGAACGCTTTCCACGAGTGCCCCATCCTGCATTTGCCAGAGCCACTTGAATGTGGCCAAGCGAGTCTCGTCACTCCGCTGCTCGCGTATTATTTTGGGCAGGGAGATGGAAAGCGATGCGTCGAGTTCCGACTTGAAAGCGGAGGGAAGATTTTTCATCTCATCGAAAGTCTCAGCACGGTTTTTGTAAAGCCATTCAGCGATCTGTTTTTTGCGGTATGCGGGCTGGCCGCAAAGCGGGTATTCTTCAGGGAGCATGTCGAAGATGAGTGGTTTCATGGCGTTTCAAGATGCGCCACGACCGCTCAATACGGCTGGCAGTGTTTGTAGAAGAATCCTGATGTCCAGAGAAAGAGACCAGCGATCTATGTACTCTAGATCGAGCCGCACCCATTCGTCGAAATCACTCACATAGTTGCGACCCCGTATTTGCCACAAGCAGGTGAGGCCAGGCTTCATGCTCAGACGGCGGCGCTGGCTGCAATCCGTGATTTTTTCCACCTCCTCCACGGGGAGCGGGCGCGGGCCCACTAGGCTCATTTCGCCTTTCAGCACATTCCAGAGCTGTGGTAGCTCGTCCAAGGAGTGCTTGCGGAGGAATCGCCCAAACGGCGTTATCCGTGGGTCGCCGTCCATTTTGAACACGGGTCCCGTCATCCTGTTGTAAGCGGCCAACTCGCTATTTTTCATTTCGGCATCGCTGAACATTGTCCTGAATTTATACATCGTGAACGGCCTCCCGTTTATCCCTCCACGGTCTTGCCGGAAAATGGCCGAGCCTGGAGATGTAATCAATACGAGCACAGCTATAACTGCGATGATCGGCCACAGCAACAGCAGCAGCACCAGTGCCCCGATGCGATCCATGATTTCTTTTCCGATCAAAGGCCAGCTCATATCCGGTGTGCTCCGTATGAGCAGCGTGGACATTCCTGCGAAGTCGTCGAACTGCACGCGTGCTATGGATGTGTGGAAAAAATCGGCCAGCAGACAGACATCCACACCTTCTATCTCACAAGTGCGGATGGCCGAAGCCACTTTTTCAAACGGCGTTTCGCCAGCGCTTATCAGGACACGGTTCACACTTTCGCAGTGGAGAACCAGTGAGAGCGAGTCTAGGCTTTCGCCGACCAAATCGAATGTCAACAGCTCAGTGAAAACGCTTTCCGGGTGCGTCCGTATAGTGGCTATGAGCTGCACGCATCTGGCAGGCGATGTTGCAATGAGCAGCTTCTCTTTTTTCTCGCCGAGCAACGACCTGTAAGCCAAGAAACGGCGCGTCATAAAGTCCCTGAAAATCAGCAAGAGTATGGAAAGTGTCGTCATCATCAGCAAAATTAGGCGGCTCTGATCAATTTTAAAAAGTATCATGACCAGCGATGAAAAAAGCATCTGAAAAAACATCGCCCTGACAACGGCTGCTGTTTTGTCGCCCAACAACGAGCGGTAAAAACCGTTCCACTTTAAAAAAAACGGTGCTGTCGGAGCCGTGACAAACCACATCCAGACATAGTTTGAAAAATCGACTATTATAGGCAGGCGTTCCGAATACGGGAAAAGCGGCAGAACCTCAACGCGCACGAAATGAGCCAGCCAAAGGGAGAGTGCCACTAGGCAGGCATCAAACGCCATCAAGCTTTTTTTTCTTACTTCAAGATGTTGCCCTAGCATGACAGGTCACCAATATGGACGCTTTTTGGCTGATGTAAATAAAATCAGCGGCAGGGGGCAGCAGGGGGGGATTAAAAGTGGGTGAGGTTGGGCAAACCAGAGTTGGGAAATAGCGTGCTCTTTGTCTGACAGTGTGGGGATATGGAATCAGGCTCATGCCGCCAGTTTTCTTTAAACCCCGATGGGGTTTTATATGTCAGCCTGGGGTTGCCCGTCAGCGGGCTACCCCAGG
>JAIFLJ010000007.1 GCA_020049135.1 bacterium
CCCGCCACTGTAGTTGGAGGCATTCTCCCTCTGTATCCCGCATTATCGAGAAGAAAGAGATTCACCTCACCCACTTTTAATCACACCCTTTGGCAGTCGTCCGTGCCCAGCAAACTTGACAAGTGCGATTCCGCGAATAGATTTGTTGCCTATGAAAAAACTCATCATGACATCCTTTATTGCAGTGGCGTGCGCGACTGGCTTGGTTGCGGCACCCGTGAACACCAGCGTTTCAAAGACCATCGCTTCGAAAGAAGCTTGGAGCCTGAAAACAATCAAAGCCAATGTGTGCCCCAAATGGGATGCCACGCTCGGCTTCAAAGTCGTGGTCTGCCCAGTAGCAGTTTGCGATGGAAAAAAATCTTGCCCCAAATCCGCCTGCGGCAAATCTGTTTGCCCTAAATCGGCGTGCGCCAAATCTTGCTGCGCTTCGAACAAATGCAGCAAATCTGTTTGCTCGGAGGTTCTGGTGTTTCCTTCCAGCGTGAAAAACGAGCAGGGGACAATCGTTGCTTATGACAAAGATGGCAACAAAGGTGTCATTGGTAAAGTCGTTCAATGCAGCAAGTGCGGTTCTCGCGTTAAGTTGGCCAAAGGCGTGAAACTCGATGTTACACGAGCCAACAATGTTATGTCTGCCAGCATCTCTGCCAAATAATCTAAACCAATTCATTTTGAAACGCCCTGCACTCTATTGAGGAAGCAGGGCGTTTTTTTTGGTTTCTGCACAGGTGTGTTTGCCAAATAAAATTAATTTATAACCAGCCTTGCGGTCGCCGCGTGCGTGCAGCAGCCGCCTCGCGGAGTTGGCGCAGGTGCATTTCTCCAAGGCTCACTTCGCGGCCACCGAGGGAGGATGCGCACCCGGTGCAAAGGTAATCGTATATCTCTTTATCGGGCAGCACGAGTAGAAGCTTTTCGCGGACAGGCATGGCTTGGTTGCATTTTTTGCAGAAAAGTTTTGAGGCTGTGAAACTGTCAAACTGTTTCATGGTGATTTCAAGATGCGGGCTGCTCAGTGGCTGCGTCCGTGTTGATGTGCTGCAAAATTTCTCTCAGCACTTTATACGGGTATATTGTTGCATCAATGTTGATCACGCGATCTCCGTAAAATTCTAGCACGGGCATGGACTCACTGTCGTACACGGCCAAGCGTTGCTTGATAACTTCTTCGTTGGCGTCGTCTAGGCGGTTATCCTTGAGGGCACGCCGTTTCAGGCGCTCGACTAGCTTGGGTCTGCTCGGGCATTGCAGGTGGAAAACTTTGATCACTTGGCTATGCACATCCAGCAGCTTTGCCTGGTTTATGTTGCGCGGTATGCCATCGAGCACAAGGTGATCTATTTCTGGCTTGAAACGCCCCATGACCTGCATGTTTTTAATTTGTTGGTGCCAGAGTTTCAGTGTGAAATCGTCGGGCACAAGATGGCCTTTGCTGGAATATTCTAAAAACACTTTTCCGAGTTCGGAGCGCAAGTCTAAGGCGCGGAACACTTCGCCGCAGGCCATGTGAAAAAAACCTGGTATTGTCCCGATAATTTTGCCTTGTGTGCCTTTGCCAGATCCTGGTGAGCCGAAC
This sequence comes from bacterium, assembly GCA_020049135.1. Taxonomy (GTDB): domain Bacteria; phylum Verrucomicrobiota; class Verrucomicrobiia; order JADLBR01; family JAIBCM01; genus JAIFLJ01. The sequence goes on from JAIFLJ010000007.1 coordinate 1,580, forward strand.
AGGAGATATGTTCTAAATTTCATGCCAGACTTTTTAATGCGGTTTCAATTTGTGGGCAAGAAGAGAAATAATGCCAAGGAAGATGTGGCTGCGGCAGTGAACTTTGCTTGCAATAGTTGCTAAAATGGTTTTGAAACAGGGTATGAAACTGAGGCTCGGAGTGAATGTTGACCATGTGGCCACTGTGAGGCAGGCGCGTTACCGTGCTATAGAAAAAGGGATGTCCCCAGAACCAAACCCACTGGAGTTTGCGCTTGAGGCGAAACGCGCTGGGGCGCACGGGATCACGGTTCATCTGCGCGAAGATCGCCGCCATATCCAGCCGCACGATGTTGAGGCGATAGCGGGCAAGGTGAAGCTGCCGTTAAATCTGGAGATGGCAACCACGGAGGCGATGTTGCGCTACGCCACTAGGCTCTGTCCGAAAAATGTCTGCCTCGTTCCCGAGAGGCGCGAAGAGGTGACAACCGAGGGCGGACTGGATGTCCGAGCTGGAAAAAAGGCTGTATCCCGTGCTGTGGCTCGCCTTAAAAAAGCTGGTATTACGGTGAGCCTTTTCATAGCACCAGAGACTGAGCAGGTGGAAGCAGCGGCTGATGCTGGTGCTGATTTCGTGGAGTTGCATACGGGTCGTTTCGCGCTGGCTGCTGGGCGGGCAGGTGTCAGCAGAGAGGTCAAACGGCTGGTTTTGGCGTCTAATCTTGCGGACAGTTTGGGGTTGGGTGTCAACGCTGGGCACGGAATCAATTACGCGAATGTCAGGGCGTTGTTTGATGTTCCGAATCTTTACGAGCTAAACATAGGCCACACGCTTGTGGCACGCTCGATGGTGTCTGGGGCGTTCCATGCCGTGCGCGAGATGCTGGAACTGATGGAAGGTTACGGAGTGAGCCGCAGCAAGAAGCCGGGGGCGGCATGAGGCTGATCGGCATTGGGATAGACATCGTCGAGACTGTGCGGATAAAGAGGTCTTGGGAACAGTTTGGAGAGAGTTTTTTGAACCGTGTATTCAACGGCGAAGAGGTAGCTTATGCCATGTCCATGAAATCGCCTGAGATGCATCTGGCTGCTAGGTTTGCGGCTAAAGAGGCCATATCGAAAGCGTTTGGCTCTGGCATCGGTGAGGAGCTGGGATGGAAAGATATGACTATTTTGCGGAGCGAGGACGGCAAACCGTATGTTCGTCTTTCCGAAAAGGCACTTTCGTTTGCCCATCGGCTGGGTGGGGACGATGTGCTGGTGAGCCTGAGCCACACGGAGAATTACGCGGCTGCGCAGGCTGTTTTGGTCGGGCCAGAATTAGCGTCTGCAGGGAGAGGCTGAGATGAAAATTGTGTCTGTGGCGCAAATGCGCGAATGGGAACGCTCGGCGGTTGAAGCGGGGGTTTCCGAGGAAAATCTCATGGTGTTGGCTGCCCAAGGGATAGCGGAACGACTGGATTCGATTTTTCCGCAGGCGGATGAGTTTATATTTTTTTGTGGCAAAGGGCATAATGGCTGCGACGGTTTGCTGGCATCCCGATACCTGGCGCAGAAAGGGCGTGCTGTGCGCTGCTATTCCCCGTACGAGCTGGGGCAGCCAGATGTTTTGCCTATCGGCGAAAAACATATTTCTTTCGGCGAAAATTCCGTCCTTATTGACGCCCTGCTAGGCATCAGCGGGAGGAGCGGGCTATCGCCAGAAATCAGGGCAGTAACAGAAAAATATTTGCAGCCGAGCAGCAATTTTGTTGTGGCGATTGACATACCGAGCGGAGTGCATGGAGACTCCGGCGAGATAAGCGATGGGGCGGTGACAGCCGACACGACGCTGACATGTGGCTTTCCAAAAATAGGACTTTTTACTGAGGAATCATGCGCCCGTGCAGGCAGAGTGCAGGCCGTGCCGTTAGCGTTGCCTGGCACTTGGGTATCGGATCCTGCTACGGATTTTGAGTTTTTTGATATCCATGCTGCACGGTGGATATTGCCGCGTAGGCGCTGGACGGCGCACAAGGGGGATTGCGGCCATGTTTGCGTGGTGGCTGGCCAAGAGGGGACTACTGGCGCAGCGGTGATGGCTGTCGAGGGCGCCCTATCGTCTGGTGCCGGGCTGGTGACATGCCTTGTGCCCCGCCAGATTTATCATATTGTCTCTGGGCAGGTGATGGAAGCCATGGTGCGCCCTTACGAGAGCATTGAAGAACTGTTTTACATGATACCCGAAAAGGCATCTTCTTTGCTGGTCGGTCCTGGGATAGGATTGCACGAGAAATGGGACGATTTTTTGATGCGCGTGTTGCTGGAACGCTCGCGCAAGACGGTGTTGGATGCGGACGCTTTGACCGTGCTTTCAAGAAAGAGCGTGCTTATGGACAGTTTGCACGGGAATGTTTTGCTGACGCCGCACGCAGGGGAGATGAGGCGTCTTTTCAACGGGCGCGGGATACCACGGCTCAATGCAGTCCATGATTTCGTGGGGCGGTTTCCTGCTGCTGTTTTGTTGAAAGGGGCGTACTCGCTTGTGGGTCAGAAGGGTTTTAATTTTTCAGTCAATTCAACAGGCAACCCCGGGATGGCTTCTGGTGGCATGGGCGATGTGTTGGCTGGCCTGTGCGCTGGCCTGTGCGCACAGGGGCATGGGGTTTTTGATGCCGGACGACTCGGTTGTTTTTTGCATGGGTTGGCGGCGGATATCGCGTTGCGCGAACAGTCTTACGAGACGCTTTTGCCTCGGCATGTGATCTCGTTTTTGGGAGAGGCGTTCCAGATGATACGGGGAGTGGGGAGTCAGCCGAATTTTTTGGTTAATGGTCGGTGACCACGCATGGGTGGAAAATGTTATGATTTGCCTTGCAAGAAGGGTAAGGGATTCTTTATTGTCGTGGCATGGAAGCCCCCGAAAATATTAAGGTGTTGCGCGTTCTGGTGGCAGACGACGACGACGCTTTCCGTTATATCGCCCGTTCTGTTTTAGAAGATATGAGCCACGATGTGATTGAGGCTAGAGATGGCTTGGAAGCACTCCGTGAATGTTTGAAGGCGATTGGTGAGGGGAGAGCGTTCGATCTTGTTTTGCTGGATTTGAACATGAGCGACACGGGCTGGAACGGTATTGAGACGGTTGTCCGGCTTACGGAACTGACGCCTCGCCCCAAGATTATTTTGAGTACGGGCGCCGCCGATGACCCCATTGTGAATTATCCTGACTCCATGGGTTTTGATGAGATGCTCATTAAGCCTTATCCGTTGGAAGCGTTGCGCGAGACAGTTATGAAGCTCTGCAATAAGTAGAGTTGGTTGTTGTATTCAAAGGGATGCTTTGGGATGAAAAAGGCTGAACCTAAAGAGATAAGAACACCTGTTTCAGAAAAGGAAAGCACAATTTCGCCAGCTTGCGGCGACTGGTTTGAGCAAGTTTTCAAAAACCACACCATGGTGGCGTTGTTACTTGATCCGTCTGATGGTGCTATCTTGCATGCCAATATAGCGGCATCAAAGTTTTACGGTTATCCCATAGAGACTTTGTGCGGGATGACGATATTCCAGATAAACCACATGGACAAGGGGATGCTGGAAGCCGAGATCATGCGGGCTCAGTCCGAGGAGAAAAACACATTTATTTTCACGCACCACTTGGCCAATGGTGAGACGAGGCGGGTGGAAATCCATTCCTCGCCCGTCATGCACATGGGTAATAATATGTTGCTTTCGTTGATACACGATGTGACATCGCGAGTTGGTGTGGAGGAGACGCTCGTGCGCACGAAGACGCTGCTCGAGGCTGAAATCGAAGTAAGCACGAAAAAATTACGCGCTGGCCAAGAACGATTGCAAAGCATTTTGCAATACCTTGATGTGATTGTTTTTTCCATACCCACAGATACGAACGAGGCTCCGTATGTCAGCCAAGTAGCGTCCAAGATATTCGGGCGCACGCTGGACGAGATATTGGAGAGGGGGCTTTTTTGCCCAGAGTTCGCCTGTCAAGACGACAGGGAAAAGCTGGAGCGTTTCAGGAAAGAGGTTTTTTCGCACGGGTCTGGTATTTTGAATTTCCGTGTGCTGCGCCCAGACGGCCAAGTGATATGGGTGCAGGAGAGGGCGCATATCGTGCGTGATGAGGCGGGAAATATCATGAGGCTCGATGGCAGCATAATGGATGTCACCCTAGCGAAACGAGCCGAGAACGAGCTTATAAAAGCTAGGGAACAAGCGGATAGTGCCAGCCGCGCCAAGAGCGAGTTCATTGCTATCATGAGCCACGAGATCAGGACTCCTATACAGTGTATTTTCGGCTACACTGAGTTGCTCCAAAACACGGGGCTGGACGAGGAGCAGTCCAAGTTTGCAAGAGTCATCTGCTCGCAAATAGATACGCTGCTGAACCTGATAAACAGTATTTTGGATTTTTCAAAAATAGAATCTGGCAAAGTCGAACTTGAACTCGTCCCCATTAAACTGAGCGAATGGCTGTTCGAGATATGCCAAGTCATGAAGCCTGCCGCCGATCGCAAGGGCTTGGCGATGAATGTCAAAATGAAGGACGGATGTCCCGCCGTAATCATCGGGGATTCTGGGCGTATTGGTCAAGTGCTTTTGAATTTGATAGGCAACGCCATCAAATTTACGGAGGCTGGCAGGGTGGACATTTCCTTGGAGGCAGAAAAAATTGAGGCTGGCCGAGCCATGCTCCATTTCAAAGTGCTGGATACTGGGATAGGTATCCCGCTTGAAAAAATGAAACAGCTTTTTGATTCGTTCACGCAGGGCGATTCCTCCATGGCACGCAAATATGGCGGAGCTGGGCTTGGATTGGCCATATGCCGCGGCCTGTGCGAACTCATGGGCGGGGAGATAAGCGTAGAGAGAAACCCAGAGGGCGGCTCGTGCTTCCACTTCACCGCATGGTTCGATGTTTTTGACGGTGCAGCGCACGGCAGTGCGGGACACGATGGAACGGCAGAGAAACACGCCGGATTCAAGGAGATTGATTTCGATTTCGCCCATAAACACCCGCTGGAAATTTTGATTGTAGAAGATAATGAGGTGGCTTTAGAGATGGCCACCGAGCTGCTTAAATGTATGGGCTACAGTCCAGACGGAGCCGGCAGCGGCATCGAGGCCCTCAAGTGTATCGAGGGGAAAAAATACGATACCGTCCTTATGGATGTCCAGATGCCTGGGCTGGACGGCTGCGAAACAGCGCAGATTCTTTGTGGAAAATATTCCCCTGAGCAGAGGCCGAGGATAATCGCGATGACCGCGAATGTCATGGATGAGGATCGCCGTCGCTGCTTCGATTCAGGCATGGATGATTTTTTGAGCAAGCCTGTGCGCATAGAGCTTTTGCAAAATGCTCTGCTCGGGGTGGTCGCCAAATCTTCCGATGTGTGCGGACTAGATGCCGAGTCAAGTTGCGAACCGTCCGATGACACAGATGTCGCTTCGATGCCCACGCTCGACCCCGCAGTGCTCGGAGAGTTGAAAAAAATACAGAACAAATCTTCGTCTTCACTATTGAGGCGCATACAGGAACTGATGCAGAACGAAACGCCGAATCTTATGGGTGAAATTTTATCAGCCATAGAGCATCGCGACCATGGGATGTTGGAGCGGGCTGCGCACAGTATAAAAGGTTCATCACAGATGATCGGGGCTAGGAAAATGGCATATTTTAGCAGCCGAATGGTGGAGTTGGCGAGGTCTGGCACCACCGAAGGTGCATTCTGTTGGTTTAACGAATTGAAAATTGAATTTAAAAATGTCTGCGAAGCTTGGAAAAACCAAATTGCACAGGATGGAAAATGATGGCGTGCAGCGTGCAGCGGCAGGCACTTTAAGTGCTTGGGTCGCATGGGGTGTTGCTTGCCTATTAGCGGTCAGCATCGCAGCCGCTTTACTCTGGGCGGCGGGCACGGAAGAAGAAAGCCTCCGCACTCAGACATGCGCAGAGAGTGGATTCCACGACACAGATACCGCGCTATGTCCGTGCGCAGTCACGGACAGCGGTGTCCGAATAGTCCGCGTTTATTACAGCATGGTGGATGATGTCTCACGCGGGCAGAGTGAAGAAGCGATGCGGAAATCATTGGAGTTGGCAGAATACTACTCTGGCATCAACCCAGAATTTTCGCTGGCAGCCAAGCAGTTGGCTGAGTCTGCATCCACAGAATTGCAGATGGTCAGTCTGCGCCAGATGCAAGCTGTGCTGGATCACCCTGAAAAATTCACACTCCAAAAAACGCCTAGGGTAGAAGTGTTGCGATAGTGGCTGACGGAAAACTCATTGAGCCGAACTTAAAAACATTTTTTTCACTTTTTTTCTTGCTATATGAAAATAAATCCGTAACCCAAAGCGCAGCATGTTGAATTCAATTTTAATGCTTGCGTCAGGAGGTTCACACCACGAACTTCCTATGTATGCCACAGAATTTCAGTTTGGCCCACTAGTAGTTACTAACTCCATGATCGTCTCATGGGTAGTTGCGCTCGGATTGATTATCTTTGTCCAGTGGGCGATGCGCAACGCAAGCCTCGTTCCCAAAGGTTCACAGAACTTTTTGGAGTTAGTGGTAGAGTCGCTTCTTACGCTTCTTGAAGGCGTGATGGGACGCGGGTTGGCTCACAAAACCTTTTGGTTTTTTGCTTCAGTTTTCATTTTCATCGTCTCGGCAAACTGGTTCGGGTTAGTCCCAGGTGTAGGCACTATCGGGATGGGTGCAGGAGAATCATGGTTCTCTGTTGATGTGGTCAAACCTTTCTTCCGTGGTGTGAATGCCGATGTAAATATGACGCTGGCGATGGCGCTTACATTTTTTGGCATGTGGATAATTTGGGCTTTGCAGTCGAACGGGGTGGGCGGCTGTATCCGCCACATCTTCGGTTCCAAGGCAGATAACAAAGGTGTGCTTGGCTTGCTGATGGCAGCTATTTTTATATTTGTCGGCGTGATTGAAGTGGTCTCCATAGCGTTCCGCCCAGTGTCGTTGAGTTGCCGTCTTTTCGGGAACATTTACGGCGGCGAGTACATGCTAGAATCCATGATGGCGATCAACGAAAAATTGAGTTGGTTGATCCCGCTGCCGTTTTACTTTTTTGAGTTGCTGGTCGGTTTGGTGCAGGCACTGGTTTTTTGTCTGCTCACAGCCATCTTCACTAGCACAATGTGCGCACACGATGAAAGCGGGGGAAAGTCGCACCATTAGGATTTGGAAATTGGACCGTGGTTCCCGCGGAAATTTCTAAAAAGAAAATAAAAACAGAAAAAAGAAACAGGAGAAAACAGTATGTTCTTAGCAGAATTGACGGGTAGTTTGCATATCGGTTTGGCCGCGCTGGGTTCAGCGATTGGCGTGGGTTTGGTCGGCATGGGTGCATCGGAAGCAGTGGGTCGCAACCCAGGTGCAGCCACTCCAGTCTTGGTTCAATCCATTTTGGCGATGGCGTTGGCTGAAGGTATCACCTTCTTCGCTATCTTCTTGGTGAAATAACACAACCTTGGTTTAACTGAGCTGTTCCCCGCCAGAATCGGGGCGGGGAATGGCAACCAAAAACATGATTCATTTGATTTCTTTGATCGCAACAGCCGGAGGACCAGAAGCGGAAAATATCGCTGTCGAGGTCGCTCATCGCATGGGCGTAAACGGGCCGAAGCTCGGCTCGCAGATACTCCTGTTTCTGGTGGTTGCGTTTGTACTCAACAAATACGCTTTCGGCCCGATACAGGCCATTCTTGCCGAACGCCAAAAGCGGATTGAGGAAGGCTTGGATAATGCCGAAAAAATCAAACGGGAACTTGCTGAAACAGATCGCCTGAAAAAAGAAATTCTCACAAAAGCCAATGAGCAGGCTGAGAAAATGATTGAGGAAGCTAAAAAATCGGCTTCTGCCATGAGCGAAAAAAGAATTTTGGAAGCCGTTGCGCAGGCTGAGGCACTCATTAAAAAAGCTCAAGAAGCCACGGAAATCGAGCGGGGTCGTATGATGATGGAACTTAAGGCGGAAGTCGGTCGTCTCGTTGTGGAAACCACGGCTAAAGTGGTGGGCAAAGTCCTCACCTCCGACGATCAAAAACGCCTCCGCGAAGAAGCAATCAAACAGATGGCTGCCTAATTTTGCATCAAGATTGAACGATGAAAATAAATAGGGAAGCCCGTAGGAACGCTAAGAAGCTGTTCAACCTTTGTATGGTGAACGGACAGCTAGACGAAAAGCGTATCCGCCTAGTGCTGGAGAAATATGTCTCCGCTAAATCGCAGGACGGGCTAGGTGTGCTTTCGCAGTTCAAGCGGCTGGTGGGTTTCCAAATCATGTCCCGCACTGCCGCTGTGCAGAGCGCGTCTCCGATGCCTGCTGAACAAATGGCGATTACCGCTCTGTTAAAACAAAAATACGGGGCTGGCCTCAGCGTCTCTTTTTCCGTCAATCCCGACCTTATTGCTGGATTCCGTGTCCAAGTGGGCTCGGATGTTTTGGACGCATCCGTGCGCGGACGACTCTACCAGCTTAAAGAAACTTTTTAAAACGAGAAACAAAGCAAAGAAAACCGATAGTTTATGAGCAACATTCTGCAAGAAATAGAATCCTCCATAGCCCAGATTAAGACGGGCGTTAGTAAATCGAATGTCGGCATGGTTCGTGAGACAGGCGATGGCGTCGTTAAGATCGAAGGTCTGACCGATGTCATGCTCAACGAGATGATTGAGTTTCCTGGTGGTGTTTACGGTCTGGCACTGAACTTGGAAGAGACCGAGGTTGGAGCGATTTTCCTTGGGGAAGCGCACGGTGTCCGTGAGGGGAGCGAGTGCAAAACTACTGGTAAACTATTACAGGTTCCAGTGGGCAAACAGCTTTTGGGTCGCGTGGTCAATACGCTCGGCCAGCCAGTGGACGGCAAGGGGCCGATCAACTCGAGTGAATTCTATCCAGTGGAAAAAATTGCTCCTGGCATCATCAAGCGTCGCTCGGTGAGCCAGCCAGTGCAGACTGGCATCATGGCCATTGATGCGATGATCCCCATCGGGCGCGGCCAGCGTGAGTTAATCATCGGCGACCGTGCGACTGGCAAAAGCACGATTGCGATAGACGCGATCATTAACCAAGCACGCATCAATAAGTTAAACGAAGGCAAGCCTGGTTTCCGACCACTCTACAGCATCTATGTGGCGGTGGGTCAGAAAAATTCGAGTGTAGCACGCGTATTGAGTGTGCTGGAGCATGAAGGTGCTTTGCCTTACACAATCATCGTTGTTGCGGGTGCCTCTGAACCGGCTGCATTGCAATATTTGGCTCCCTACGCTGGAGCGGCGATTGGTGAGTGGTTTATGGACAACGGCATGGATGCGCTGATCGTATTCGATGATCTTTCTAAGCACGCAGCCGCCTATCGCCAAATCTCGCTAGTGCTCAAGCGCCCATCGGGACGCGAAGCTTATCCAGGCGATGTTTTCTATCTTCATAGCCGCCTACTTGAACGCTCTGCCCGTGTGAATGAGAAAAACGGTAATGGATCATTGACTGCCTTGCCTATCATTGAGACGCAAGCAGGCGATGTCTCGGCGTATATCCCGACTAATGTTATTTCGATTACAGACGGCCAGATTTACCTTGAAACAGACCTTTTCTATCAAGGCATCCGACCCGCTATTTCGGTTGGTCTTTCAGTTTCCCGTGTCGGTTCTGCCGCCCAAGTCAAGGCGATGAAACAGGTGGCAGGCAAAATCAAAGGAGAGCTGGCGCAGTACCGTGAGTTGGCGGCCTTTGCCCAGTTTGGCTCGGATCTTGATGCTGCAACCAAAGCACGACTTGATCGCGGAGCACGCATTGTTGAGGTGTTTAAGCAGATACAATACAATCCGATGCCAGTTGAGATGCAGGTGGCTATCCTTTTCTCCGTCCAGAACAACTTAATGGACGATGTGGCTGTTGAAAAAATAAAGGTGTTCCAAGCTAAACTCACGGACTTCCTTGCTTCGCGCAAGACGGTGCTGATGGAGACGCTCCGCGACAAGGCTGCGCTGGATGATTCACTCATAAAAGAGTTGAAAGAGGCTGTGACTGAGTTCAAACAGACTTGGGTTGCCTGATTCTGGTATTGTAAACGCTAAAGAGAAAACGACCCGGAAATAATAGACCATGGCGAGCACAAGGGACATTCGCAGAAGGATCAAATCGATCCGCAACACCGCCCAGATCACCAAGGCGATGCAGATGGTGGCTTCGTCGCGCATGAAGCGTGCCCAAGAGATGGCTCTGCAAGGGCGTCCCTATTCAGAAATGATCAACCGAATTCTCGCCACTGGGCACGGCGAGAACTTAAGTTTAGATACACACCCGTTGATGATGCGCCGCACAACAACGCGCAAGTGCGTTTTGCTCATTTCAACAGACAAGGGACTTTGCGGGGGACTCAACACGAACTTGCTAAAACTAGTTTTGGATTATCCGAGGGAGACACCTTTTATCACCGTAGGTAAAAAGGGAAAACAGTTTTTGACCCGCACGGGGCGCAAGATATTGGCAGATTTCCCTACTTCTGACCCGATTCGTTTCCAAGAGGCTAAGGGCGTGGCGAAGTATTTGATAGATGCGTTTACGGACGGAGAGATGGATTCGGTGGATATTCTTTACACTAACTTTGTCAACACGATCCGCCAAGAACCCATCAAGCTCCCGCTTCTGCCGCTCGGATGCAAGCTGCAAGTCAGCACTGGCGACTTGCGGGATGTCCATTCGGGAGAGCAGTCGTCTGGCAAGGCTGATACAGTCGAACCCCTTTTTGAGCCTGACCAAGCGACGGTGCTTTCTGAATTGCTACCCCACGCTGTCACATACCAGATTTGGCATTGCCTCCTTGAGGCACGAGCCAGTGAGCACAGCGCACGCATGGTGGCGATGAAGAACGCCACTGATAATGCGAAGCAGATCATCAAAGATTTGACACTTGAGTACAATAAAATACGGCAGTCCGCAATAACGACGGAAATCCTAGAAATATCGACGGCGGCGGCCGCGATGCAATAGGACGAACAAAATACTTTTTGATAACAATCCCAGACGGAGAAGATAACATGGCTAACGAAGGAAAAATAGTGCAGGTGATCGGGGCGGTGGTGGATGTGGAATTCGCCCAAGATAAGCTGCCGAACATTTATAACGCGCTGGAGGTTGAATACCCCCTCCAAGGCAAAACAGTCAAGCTGACTCTGGAAGTCCAGCAACACCTCGGAGACGGTTGGGTTCGCGCCCTTGCCATGTCTTCGACTGAGGGGCTAAAACGAGGCTTGCCAGTTAAAGACACTGGTAATGCAATCATGGTTCCAGTTGGCGAATCCATTCTTGGACGCGTATTCAATGTTCTAGGTGAACCGGTGGATGAACGGGGCGAAGTGAAGTTTGTAAAAAAATATCCGATTCATCGCAAGTCGCCTGCGTTGACCGAGCAGAACACCAAGTCCGAAATCCTTGAGACAGGCATTAAAGTTATTGATCTTATCTGCCCGTTTACCAAAGGCGGCAAAGCTGGCGCGTTCGGTGGTGCAGGCGTTGGTAAGACAGTTGTCATCATGGAGCTGATCAATAACATTGCTAAAGGCCACGGCGGCTTTTCAGTGTTCGCTGGCGTTGGTGAAAGGACGCGTGAAGGAAATGACCTCTACCATGAAATGGCAGAGGCGGGTGTCATCAATCTCAACAAGATCGAAGAGTCAAAAGTCGCGCTGGTTTACGGCCAGATGAACGAGCCACCAGGAGCCCGTCTCCGTGTCGCCCTCTCCGCGCTTTCTATGGCGGAGTATTTCCGCGATGAGAAGAATCAGGATGTGCTACTCTTTGTTGATAACATATTCCGTTTCTCACAGGCGGGGTCAGAGGTTTCCGCACTGCTTGGCAGAACGCCGAGCGCAGTCGGATACCAGCCAACGCTCGCGGCGGAAATGGGTGAGCTTCAGGAACGCATCACTTCGACGCAGAAAGGTTCGATCACATCGTTCCAAGCAGTCTATGTGCCTGCCGATGACTTGACAGATCCTGCTCCTGCGAACACATTTGCGCACTTGGATTCCACCATTGTGCTGGAACGCTCAATCGCAGAGTTAGGAATCTATCCTGCCGTTGATCCGCTTTCATCTACATCGAAGGCACTTGCGCCAGATATAGTAGGCGAGGAACATTACCTAGTCGCACGAGGTGTTCAGAAAGTGTTGCAGCGTTACAAAGACCTGCAAGACATCATCGCCATATTGGGTATGGATGAGCTTTCACCAGAAGATAAACAGACCGTTTACCGCGCCCGTAAAATTCAGCGCTTCCTCAGTCAGCCGTTCTGCGTTGCGGAAGTTTTTACAGGTAGTAAAGGCCAATATGTATCAATCGCAGAAACGGTGCGCGGCTTCAAAGAAATTCTCGAAGGAAAACACGATGATATTCCTGAGACCAGCTTCTACATGAAGGGCGGCATTGACACGGTGAAAGCCTGACGGTTTTCCTGGATGCGGATATGAAAAATTACCGATTGCAGATCGTCACCCCAGAAGGAACCGCTTTCAACGGCGAAGTGGAATACGCTACTTTGCCGGGGACGGAAGGGGAGTTTGGCGTCTATGCCGGGCACGAGGCGATCATTACTACGCTGAATCCTGGCGAAGTGGTGATTCGCCAAGAAAGTGGCGAGACCGCGCTCGCCATCGGCAAGGGGTTCGCTGAAGTGGGTGGAGATCATCTTTCTATACTTACCGAGGTTGCACTCAGGGATAGCCAGATTGATGAGAAAAATGTGGAGGAATCCATCCGCAAAGCTAAGGAAGCACTTTCTCATGTGGAAACTCTTTCAGTCGAAGATGTGACGCTGAACGAGGCTCTGATTGCCCGTTCAACCGTGCAGTTGAATCTCAAACGGCGTAAATCGGGTTCTCATTCTAGCCGATAAGTTTTGGCAGGAAAACGCATCTCATCTGAAAATGTAACGGTGGGCGGGCTTCCAGCCCGTCTCTTCCTTTGCGATTCTTGCCTCTTTGCACGGAAAAAAACGGACAGGAATGTCCTCTCTCCCATCCTTTCTGGGGGTCGTAGAGCCTGGGGTGACTCTTTCCCCTGAGATCAATATCTTGATCGCGCCCAAGTCCCGCTCCCTAGCGATTCATATTCCATTTCGAGTTCTTGCCATAGCTGGCGTGCGCGTTCCGTGGAAGGTGGATCAATATCCACTTTGACATGAATCTTCATGTCTCCCCTCGTGCCGTTCATTCGGTAGAGTCCCATACCATCGAGATTAATGATAGCGTATGTGGGATAGCCTGGGTCAATCACCAGCTCGCGCCACCCATCCAGAACAGCCACATTCAGCACGGTGCCGAGTGCTGCTTCCCACGGACGGATTATGACTTCGTGATAAACATTCGCCCCATGCACTCGATAAAAAGCATGTTCTAAAAACTTAACCGTGATCCACAAGTCACCAAATATCCCCTTGCGGTATTCTAATCCCAGCCCTCTAGCCTTAAGAGTGGCGTTTTGATGAAGCTTGCTAGGCAGATGCAGATCGTGCTGCTTTGCTCGCCCGTTGCCTTGATCCAGTTCCAAACGACATTTGGACGGGTTCAATGAATCCTCCAAATCAATTTCCAAAACCGTTTCCAGATCTTTATGGGGATCAAAAGTATCATTTACAGAAGCCAAAACAGCCTTGTGCTCCCTCTGTATTGAAGAAAAAAGTCCTCGATCAACTGTTCCCACAGTCCTAGTGCTTGACCGCTTTTTCCTCGACGATTTTTTACTGCTCACCTCAGCGAGAACAGCTTCGTATTCCATTAAACCTGCGTCGTAAATTTCTCGCCTGACTGCATCGGAGAGAACTTCGTAAGCCTCCCTAATCACCAAAAATTTCTCGTGCGCCTCCTCTTTTTCCTGAGTCAGATCAGGATGATATTTAAGGGCGAGTTTCCTAAACGATTTCTGAATGTCCACCGTGCAACAATCTCTCTCAAGCCCGAAGACCTCATAATAGTTCTGCATGGATTATTCTGGCATAATGATCATTTTATATTGATGAAATCATGAGTTTTTGAGGAGTTCATGAATCATCTTCGATTGCCCGATCACCTGCTATGCTTGTCGGGCGAAGTTTGTGAAAAACTCTTTTTATAGCTGTCAAACCTGAAAACATATTCGCCCTGTTTGGCTAGGTGCAGCTTGTCGCGTGCATATCTCTCAATGTAGTCCGGGTTGCCCGTCAACGCATTAACCTCTTCCCTGAGCAAATCCCGTGTCCGCTCCAGTCCTGATACTTCTGTATTCAAAGACGCGCTGTCGCGGCGTAGCTTTTCGGACTTTCTGAAAGTCGGCAAAAAAAACGAATAAAGGACGGCGAGAAACCCAGCCAGTGCTACACCTTGCGCGAACAGGCTCAGCCAAGACCAGATAGTCCATTTTTGCGAGGGCTTAGCAGCTCGCTTGGGCGATTCCAAAATTTGCTTATTGACCATCATAGCTAGAAAACTTTCTCGGCGCACACGCCGCCATTTATGTTAGGCAGGTAGCTTGTATTATAAATGTATTCATTTCAAAGCAATTTTTGCATCGTTAACTACGAAATCTCGGTTCAACCCAAATAACCCCTGCGAAAAAACTACGATATTCATTGTCCACCATCCGCGAGGTGCGGCCATTTCTCTCTCCAAAATGACGGCGTGCGCACCGCTCGCGGTCTGCCAGATTCCAGCCGCACGCAGGCCATGACTTGGCGGCAGCGAACGATCGCAGCTTCATCCGCACCGCGATAAAGTTCGAATCCGAGGTCGAAGCGGGCACGCCCGAGGTGGGTGATGCGACTCTCAACGCGCAGCGTGTCGCCGAGCTTGGCGGGGCGCAGGTAGTCTATCTCCGTCCTTGCCACTACGGGCACGACTTCGCCCCGCCCCATCTCTTCCAGAGTCCACCCGAGGTGCTCGGCCAAGCGCGTGCGTGCCTCTTCAATAAAACGCAAATATGCGATGTTGTGAACCACTCCGGCGGCATCGGTGTCATAGTAATAGACTCGGATTGAGCATGTGTGAACTGGCTCGGGCGGCAGGTCGGTTGCACTCACTTCTTCAGTTCCTTGTCGAGACGCTTGATGATTTTACGCATCACGGCGACACGCATCCACCATTTGTAGTTGCTGCCCAACACTTCCCACGGTGCCCATTGCGTGCTGGTTTTTGCGAAAGCATCCTCTGACGCTTGGTTATGGACATTCCACTTGCGGCGGTTGCGCCAGTCCTCATCGTTAATTTTCCAGTGCTTGTACGGGTCTGCCTCGCGTGAACGGAAACGCCGCAACTGCTCGTCTTTGCTGATGTGCAGATAAAACTTCATCAGGATCGCGCCGTTATCGGTGAGGTATTTTTCAAAATTGTTTATCTCATCGTAAGCTCGCGACCACTCATCCTCGGTGGCGAATTTCTCCACCCGTTCCACCATCAGGCGCCCGTACCACGAACGGTCGAAAACAGCTATCTCGCCGGACTGCGGTATTTTAGTCCAGAAACGCCACAGGTAAGGGTGATTCATCTCCTCTGGCGTGGGTTTGATGATCGAGTACACGCGGACTTGGCGCGGGTCGAGTTTTTCCGCGAGCCTTTTTATCACGCCGCCCTTTCCTGCTGCATCGGGGCCCTCGAACACAAATATCAGTGTCCGCTTGGACTCTTTCAAAATTCTTTGGTAGTGGAGCAACTCAAGCTGCAAGTCTGCCAGCTCCTCCACATAGACACCCTTGGAATCGTATTTTTTATCTAACGGTAAATCATCAAGACGGATTTTCATCGTTAGACGCCGTTTATGAGAGAACCCCGCCAGAACGCAAGGCTCCAATTGTTAAAAAATCGCTCATACTCACATCGCCCCGATAAGCGCGTCGCCGAACGCCGAGCATTTCACCTCTTTGGCTCCCGCTATCAACCTAGCCAGATCGTAGGTGACAATTTTGTCTGCGATAGTTTTTTCCAAAGCGGCCACGAGGCAGTCCGCCGCCTCGTGCCAACCGATGTAGCGCAGCATCATTTCACCAGAAAGAATGACCGACCCTGGGTTCACCTTGTCTAGCCCTGCGTATTTGGGCGCGGTTCCGTGCGTCGCCTCGAAAACAGCGTGGCCAGTCATGTAGTTTATATTCCCGCCTGGTGCTATGCCTATGCCGCCGACCTGCGCGGCGAGAGCATCGGAAATGTAGTCACCGTTCAGGTTCAGCGTTGCGATAACATCGTACTCGGCTGGGCGCGTCAGTATCTGTTGGAGGAACGCATCGGCAATCACATCCTTCACGACGAGTCCGCACGGGAGCTTGCACCACGGGCCGCCGTCTATTTCCACTGCCCCGAACTCCTTTTTGGCCACCTCGTAACCCCAGTCACGGAACGCCCCTTCCGTAAACTTCATGATGTTGCCTTTGTGAACCAGCGTCACGCTCTTGCGCTTCTGTTCCAGTGCGTATTGTATCGTGGAACGGACGAGCCGCGCAGTGCCTTCGCGCGAGACAGGTTTTATTCCGATGCCCACAGTGTCAGGGAACCGGATTTTTTTGAATCGCGGCGCAAACGCTTCTTTCAAAAACTGCTTGAGCTTTTCCGTGTCTTGATCCCCTTCCTTGAACTCAATGCCAGCATAAATGTCTTCTGTGTTTTCGCGGAAAATCACCATATCAACAAGTTCGGGATGTTTCACCGGAGTCTCGATACCGTTAAAATAGCGGACTGGGCGCAGGCAGACATAGAGGTCTAGCTCCTGCCGCAAAGCCACATTGAGCGAGCGGATGCCGCCACCCACTGGTGTTGTTAGGGGACCCTTGATGCCCACCAGATATTCTCGGAAAGCCTGCAGCGTAGCTTCTGGCAACCACTCGCCAGTTTGCTTGAACGCCTTTTCTCCAGCCAGCACTTCGAGCCACGCTATGCCACGCTTGCCAGCATACGCCTTTGCCACGGATGCGTCCAGAACGCGCCGCGCTGAAGCCCATATATCTGGCCCAGTCCCATCGCCTTCTATAAATGGTAAAACTGGGCGGTCTGGCACCAGCAGCTTGCCCTGTGAAAGCGTGATTTTGTCGCCCGCGATTTTGCACGAATCTGTTTGGCTCATATAAAATTCCTTTTTTATTCCTTTGCCTTTTTTTGTCTATTTTTGTCTAAAAATGAAAGGCAAAAAAGGTGAAACTCAAAAAAAATACCTAATGCCCCGGGATGTTGGATTCATCTTCTTCATCAAAAACACTAACAAGATGCCAGTGTTTGCAGTGTGGGCATCTCTCATACCGTTTGGGTCTAAGGCCAAAAGCGTTCTTTACTGCAAGGAATATGGGGAAATTGCCGAGAAAGTGCAGAATCATACAGGCGAGAAGCCCAAGGAAGACTCGCTTGTGTTTGAAAATCAAAGCAAGTGCTGATGCGGTAAACGCGGCGTGTATTACACAAACCATCATCCGTTCTGACATGTACCCATTGAGCAGATACCAAGGATACTTGGCGATCTCAGGCGACTTCGACAGAAGGCCGGCAACGGTCCAAGCTTCGCCAACACCGAACCCCAACCCAATGGCAAGAGCACTACGATGCACGGGAATCGTCTTTATACGGTGATAGAAGAAAGGAATAAGCAAAGGCCAAAGCTTTGCGGGCTCTTCTGAAAATAGGGGCAAGCGACAAGGGGCAAGGGGCAAGGGCGGGAGCAGAAAAAGTAGAAGCGGCGTCCCGCCGCTTTCGGAAAGGAACGCGGTGCGTCTCGCCCGCGAGTCTAGGCACAGAAGGTCAAATATCTACCCTCCATTTTCATCTTTCGTGGTGTTCCCCAGAACATGGTGACTCCTTTGAAAATAGAAGGGAGCGGCGGCATCTTGCCGCCTAAAGACGCG